>CALZCR010000260.1 GCA_945631445.1 uncultured Corynebacterium sp.
ACGTCAACGAGGTCTTCGACCGCGACGGCTCGGACGCGATGCGCTGGTTCCTGATGAGCTCGCCGATCCTGCGCGGCGGCAACCTGATCGTCACGGAGCAGGGCATCCGCGAAGGCGTGCGCCAGGCGATCCTGCCGATCTGGAACGCGTACACCTTCCTGCAGCTCTACGCCTCCCAAGACGCGGAGTTCTCCTTCGAGTCCGAGGACGTGCTGGACCGCTACATCCTGGCGAAGCTGCATGACCTGGTCGAATCCGTGGAAAAGAGCTTGGCCGGCACCGACATCGCGGCGGCCACCGAAGAGGTGCGCTTGTTCGCCGACGTGCTGACCAACTGGTACGTGCGCCGCTCCCGTGACCGCTTCTGGGCGGGCCAGGAGGAGCACCCGGAGGCCTACAACACGCTGTACACGGTCCTGGAGGTGCTCACCCGCACCGTGGCGCCGTTGCTGCCGTACGTCACCGAGGTCATCTGGCGTGCGCTGACCGGCGGCCGCTCGGTGCACCTGACGGACTTCCCGGACGCGTCGGAGATCCCGGCCGACGCCGAGCTGGTCGCCGCGATGGACGCCGTGCGCGGGGTGTGCTCGGCGGCGTCGTCGGTGCGCAAATCCAACAAGCTGCGCAACCGCCTGCCGCTTCCGGGACTGACCGTGGCGCTGGAGAACTCCGCGCAGCTGGAGCCTTTCCAGGCGGTCATCCGCGACGAGGTCAACGTCAAGGAGGTCAGCCTCACCGACGACGTCGACGCGGTGGGCACCTTCGAGGTCGTGGTCAACGCCAAGGTGGCGGGCCCGCGGCTGGGCCGCGACGTCCAGACGGTGATCAAGGCCGTGAAGTCCGGCGATTACCAGCGCGAAGGCGAGAAGGTGGTGGCCGGCGGCATCGAGCTCAACGAGGACGTGTTCACCGAGCGGCTCGTGGCGGCCGACCCGGCCTCCACGGCGGCCATCGACGGCCTGGGCGGCCTGGTGGTGCTGGACATGACCGTCACCGAGGAACTCGAGGCCGAGGGCTGGGCGGCGGACGTCATCCGCGGCCTGCAGGACGCGCGCAAGGCGGAGGACTTCGAGGTCTCCGACCGCATCGCCACGGTGCTGTCCGTGCCGGCCGACAAGAAGGACTGGGCGGAACGCCACGCGGAGCACATCGCCGCGGAGACCCTGTCGACCGACTTCACCGTCACCGTCGACGAGATCACCGAGGGCACCGCCCACCAGGTGGTCAAGGGCGTGCAGGCGAGCGTCGTCAAGCAGTCCTAATTGCCGCGGGTGCGGCAGACCTCCCCGGTGCCGCGGGTCTCAAGCGCCCGCAGGACCGGTGAGGTGCTGGGCATGCTCAACCGCCCCGAACCCGAATGGTCGTAGACCGCGAGACCATGCTGCGCGGCGATGCGGGTGACCTCGTCGAGGTTGTCCTGCAACCCGGCCCACGGCAGGCAGAGCGCGATGTGGTCGACGTCGACGACCCGCTCGCCCGGGAGTTTCTCGGCCACCGCCGTCAACGGCAGGGGCGTGCCGTCCGCGGGTTCCGGGCGCAGCAGGCAGGCGTGAAACCACGCCTGGAATTCCGCGGCGCCGGTGGGCACCTGCGCGGGGTCGAGGAGAACAATGTCGTAGGCCATGTGCCGGGTAGCCTAATCAGAAGATCCCATGAACACCACACCTGATTCCTGGCGCACCCGGCTGCTGTCCCCGTCGTTGCTCGTCGGCTCCGGGGTGTCGATGTATGTCGGCGCCGCCTTAGCCGTCGGGCTTTTCGACGTCTTGCCGCCCACCGTCGTCGCCTGGCTGCGCATCTCCGCGGGCGCGCTGATCCTGCTCGTGGTCTTTCGCCCGCGGCCCCGCGACTTCTTCGGGGCCGCCGGCCGTAACGCCGCCGTCTACGGCGTGGCGACGATGGCGATGAACATGACCTTCTACGAAGCGATCGCCCGCATCCCGCTGGGCACCGCCGTCGCCGTCGAATTCTTAGGGCCCATCCTCGTCGCCGCCGTCGGCTCGCGCAGCGCACGCGACTGGCTGGCCTTGTTCTTCGCCGCTATCGGGGTGCTCGTCATTTCGGGGGCGAGCTGGGCGGACTCCGCTTCCGGCGTGCTGTTCGCCTTGCTGGCCGGCGCCATGTGGGCCGCCTACATCGTCACCGGCTCCCGCATCGCCGGTTCCGGCGGCTCCTCCGGAAAGTCCATGGCCGTCGGTTTCACCTGGGCGTCCGTAGCGGCGATCCCGCTGGTCGTGTTCCTGTGGCCGGACAGTATTCCCATGGCCGGCGCCACCCTCTTGCTGCTGGCTCTGGGGCTGGGCTTTTTCTCCTCGGTGGTCCCGTACTCGTTGGATCAGGTGGTCATGCGGATGGCCGGGCCCGCCTACTTCGCCGTGCTGCAGGCGATTTTACCGGTGGTGGCGGCCGTCGTCGGCGCCCTGGCGCTGAGCCAATGGCTCAGCCTCGCCGAGATCGCCGGCATCGCCCTGGTCGTGGTGGCCGTGGTCGTCAAACGCCCTTAAGCGGAGCGGATAGACTCGGAAGACATGCAACGCTGGGTCCTTCACATCGACATGGACGCGTTTTTCGCCTCCGTCGAGCAACTGACCCGGCCCACCCTGCGCGGCCGCCCGGTGCTCGTCGGCGGCGTCTCCGGTCGCGGCGTGGTCGCCGGAGCCTCCTATGAGGCGCGCGCCTACGGGGCGCACTCGGCGATGCCCACCTACCGGGCGCTCAAACTCATCGGCCCGCGGGCAGTGGTGGTCACCCCGCGCAAGGAGGTCTACGCGGAGGCCTCCCGCCGGGTGTTTTCGCTCATCGCCGCCCGCGTTGGCGTGGTCGAGCAGCTGTCCATCGACGAAGGGTTCATGGAGCCGGAGGAGTTGATCGGCGCCGACGCCGAGGAGGTCCGGGCGTGGGCGGAGCGCTTGCGCGCCGAGATCCGCACCGAGACGGGCCTGCCGTCGTCGGTGGGGGCGGGCGCCGGCAAACAATACGCCAAGATCGCCTCCGACGAGGCCAAACCTGACGGCACGTTCGTGATCCCGGCGCAGCGCCAGCAGGAGATCCTCGACCCCATGGCGGTGAGCAACCTCTGGGGCGTCGGCCCGGTCACGGAGGCGAAGCTCACGGCGATCGGCATCGAGACGATCGGCGATCTGGCCGCGCTCAGTCGCCGCGAAGTGGAGATCTCCCTGGGCGGGGCGAACGGCCTGGCGTTGTGGGAGCTGGCCCGCGGCGTCGACGATCGGCCCGTCGCCCCGCGGGCGGAGGCCAAACAGATCTCCTCCGAGCACACCTACCCGGAAGACCTGACCACCCCGGCGGACGTAGACGCGGCGCTGCGGCGCGCGGCGGCGGGCGCCCACCGCCGGTTGCTCGCAGACGGCCGCGGGGCGCGGACGGTCACGGTCAAGCTGCGGATGGCGGACTTTCACATCGAGTCGCGCTCCGCGACGCTGGGGTACGCCACCGACGACCCCGACACCCTGGTGGCCACCGCTTTCCGGCTGGTGCGCTACCCGGAGGAGGTGGGGCCCATCCGGCTGGTCGGGGTCAGCTACTCCG
>CALZCR010000261.1 GCA_945631445.1 uncultured Corynebacterium sp.
ATGGGAGCGGTGAAGACGTTCCTGCTGTTCTATGCCCCAACCGGGCAGTGCGAGCTGTCGGGCGGTGCGACGCAGTTCGGTGTCGGGAAGGGACATCTACAGCACCTGATCCGACCAGGACACCAGTCCGTCGAAGCTGGAGGAGGCCACGGCGTGCTCGCGTTTGGGGATGCGCCCGGCCCCGCGGGCGAGACGGCCGCCATCCACCGCAAAACGCATCGCGCGCGCCATCGCCACGGGGTCCTGGCACCGGTTGACCGCAGACGCCAGCAGCACCCCGTCGCAGCCGAGCTCCATCGCCAGTGCGGCGTCGGAGGCGGTGCCGACACCGGCGTCGAGAAGCACAGGGACGGTCGCGCGCGAACAGATCAGCTCGATGTTGTGCGGGTTGAGGATGCCCAGGCCGGTGCCGATCGGGGAGCCCAGCGGCATGACCGCGGCACACCCGACATCCTCCAGACGCCTGGCCACCACCGGATCATCGGAGGTGTAGGCCAGCACGACGAAGCCCTCGGCGACGAGCAGTTCGCAGGCATCGATGAGTTCGACCACATCGGGCAGCAGGGTGTGCTCATCGGCGATGACCTCCACCTTCACCCAGTTGGTGCCCAGCGCCTCCCGGGCGAGTTTCGCGGTGATGACGGCATCACGCGCGGTGCGACATCCCGCGGTATTCGGCAGGGGAGCGATGCCCAGGCGGCGAAGCAGGTCGAAGACGGATTCCCCGGTGGTGGCGGCCGCGTGTCGACGCATCGCCACCGTGGTCAGTTCCGTCCCGGAGGCCACCAGCGACTCCTCCAGCATCGCCATGGAGGTGGCGCCACCGGTGCCCATGATCAGGTGTGAGTCGAAGGTGTGGTCGGCGATGGTGAGCATGGGTTAACCTCCCTGGACGGCGGTGAGAATATCGATGTGCTGGCCGTCGGCAAGCGGGCGGTCCCACTGGGAGCGGGGCACCACCTCACCGTCCACGGCCACGGCGACCCCGGCATCCGGCAGCTGCCCGAGGGTGTCTTCCACCAGGGCGCTCAGCGTGGTGGCTGCGGTGGTCACGGACTGGTTGTTGAGGGTGATGTTCATGGATGCTCCTTCTGGGTGGTGTGTCGGTGTGGGGCACAGGCATGGAGATCAATCCCGGGGTCGCGGTGTTCCACCAGCGCCAGGGTCGCCTCGGCGGCCAATGCGGTCAGCAGGATCCCGTGGCGGAAATACCCGGTGGAGATGATCAGCTGATCATCCACCCGCCCGAGGTACGGCAGGTCATCCGGGGTACCCGGGCGTGCGCCGGTGGTGGCCTCGAGGAAATCGCATTCCTCGATGCCGGGGACCAGGCGGGTGGCATCGCGCAGCAGATCATGCACGGCGCCGGCGCGGGGGATGGGCCGGTCATCCTCGCGTGAGGTCGCGCCGATGGCGAGGGTGCCGTCGGTGCGCGGGATGAGATAGACGGCGCGGTCCTCCACAAACCCGCGCACCACCCGGGTCAGCAGCGGGGAGAGATGATCCGGCACACCCAGGCGCAGGATATCGCCGTAGACCGGGCGCAACTGCAACCAGGGGTGGAGCTGCGCTGCCCCCAGACCACTGGCCAGTACCACCTGCTCATCATCGGGGATCGTGATGGCCCGTTCCAGGCGGATGGCCACCCCGAGATTATCCAGGGCATCGAGCAGGGCGGCGGCGAACATCCTGGGGTTGACCTGGTGATCACCCGGGATGTGTACAGCACCGGCCAGCTGCGGGCTCAGCGCGGGTTCCAGCTTCCTGGCCGCACGCAGCGTCAGACGTTCCACCTCCATGCCGTTGGTGGACTGATAATCCGACAACTGCGCCAGGTGCGCCGCATCCGCCCGGTCCGCGGCCAGCACCAGGGTGCCCTCGGTGCGGTATCCGGTGGGCAGGTCGGTGTGCTTGTCGACGACCTCCAGCAACCCCGGATACAGCGCGGCCGAGCGCAGCATCAACGGGAACAGTGCCTCCTGCCGGTAGACCACCTCCGCGACCGGGGCCAGCATCCCACCGGCGTGGTGGGTGGCACCGGATGCGGGATCCGGGTCCATCAGGGTCACCGCATGACCTGCATCCGCCAGAAGCACGGCGGTGGCAAGACCGACCAGACCACCCCCGACGACGGTGACACTGCTCATCGGCGGCCCTCCCCGAAACCGGCGAGCAGACGCCGGGCATAAGCGGTCGGATCGTCGGATTCCATGAGGCCACGCACCACCGCCAGGCCTGCGACACCGGTGTCGGCGAGGGCGGGTGCGTCATCGGCGGTGACATCCCCGATGGCCACGACCGGAACCTGGGAGAGCTCCACCAGCTCCCGGTAACCCTCCAGACCCAGGGGCGGGCGACCGGAATCCTTGGTGGGGGTCGGGCGGAACGGTCCCGCACCGATGTAGTCGAGCACATCTGCGTGCTCGTTGGCGGCCTCCACCAGCTCCCTGGTGCCGGTGGTCAGACCGATGATGGCATCCTCACCCAGCAGGGCACGGACATCACGGACGTGCAGATCATCCTGTCCGACATGCACCCCGTGGACGGGGAGGCCGCGCCGGCGCAGGGCGAGGGCGATGTCGATGCGGTCGTCGACAAGCACATGGGCGGTCTCACCCACGGCGAGCGCGACGGCCTCGGTGAGTGCGTAGAGTTCACGCGCGGTGATGGGTTTGCTGCGCACCTGCACCATGCGGGCGCCACCCGCCACAGCGCGCCGGGCGACATCGATAATGTGGTCACGGCTGCCCCGGCCGGTGATGAAATAGCAACGTAGATCAGGGGTGGGACGCATGTCCTTTAGGCCTCTCTTCCTTCGCTGGTGCTAATCAGACAGGTTCATACGGTCCTCGCGCGGCAAGACAGCGCAATCTCAGCCCGGTGCCCCGGGCGCCCGTGGGGGCTGGGACCTGAGTGTAGATGATGTGGTGCACGCCGTGAAGGGAGGGGGCGGGATTTGATATCAGCCACGCAGATATGAAACAATATTCAGGTTGACTGTGCGTATCGCGGTGCCTTCTGCACAGAAGGGGTTGCGGTAGGCCACAGTGGCGCAAAACTGAAACGGATATGAACCGGCCGAGCGCCCCAATTCGTGGGAAGTGCCGCCAGGGTCCTCTTTCCCTAGTAGTCAAAGGACTAATCATATGAACATTCTGGACAAGGTCGATTCCGCATACCTGCGCGACGACGTTCCTGCTTTCCGCCCAGGTGACACCCTCGACGTTCACGTCAAGGTCATCGAAGGCACCACCACCCGTACCCAGCTCTTCAAGGGTGTCGTTCTGCGTCGCCAGGGTGGTGGCATCCGCGAGACCTTCACCGTCCGTAAGGTTTCCTTCGGCATCGGTGTTGAGCGTACCTTCCCAATCCACTCCCCTAACCTGGAGAAGATTGAGGTCGTTCGTCGTGGCGATGTTCGTCGCGCCAAGCTGTACTACCTGCGCGAACTGCGCGGTAAGGCTGCCCGCATCAAGGAGAAGCGCTAATTATTGCGCTTCGGCCAATGGGCTGAAACCCGTTGACCAGCCCCCGACA
>CALZCR010000262.1 GCA_945631445.1 uncultured Corynebacterium sp.
GAATGGCGCGGGCAAGACGACGTTGCTGAATGCGATCGCCGCCGAAGCAACTGGTGAAACCTCCGAGACGGTCGGCCCCGTGCGTCATTATGACGTGGCTTATGCGCTCGCCGACGTAGGCTACGTGCGCCAGCGCATCGAACTCGACGATGACCGCACCGTCTTAGAGACGGTCGCCGCGGCCAACCCGTCCGCCTCAGACCAGGAGCTCCGCGACCAATTGGCGCAATTGCTGTTTCAGAAGAACGAGGTCAACGCCCGGATCGGGGATCTGTCTGGAGGCGAGCGCTTTCGCGTCGAATGCGCACGCATCTTGCTGCGGGAACCGGCCCCGAAACTGCTGCTGCTCGACGAACCGACCAACGACCTCGATCTGGCCACCGTGGAGTGGCTGGTCTCGGTGCTCAACAGGTTTGAAGGGGCCTTGATCATCGTTAGCCACGACGAGCACTTCTGCGCGAGGATCGGCATCGACACAATCCTGCCCCTGGAGCGTGAGAGGAACGCTCCTGCGGGCTCAAGCACGACGGTGACAACGACGGAAAAATCTACGCCTGGACGATGAGAAGGTTAATCGCTGCCCCCGCGCAGGACTAGGATTCCCGCACCGCTTCCGCGCGAGTCCCGTCAGCGAACTCCAGGTCGCCGAACATCTCCTCTGGGTCGTAAATCGCGACCTCGAAGCCCTCATCGCGCAGGCGGCGCAGCCCTTCCTTGACCAGCACTCGGCCGACCTTCTCGAAGCCGGAGACCCTTGAGACGTCCAGCACGATGCGTTGGCAGTCGAAGTCGTAGTCGGAGAGCTTGTCCAGGGCGCGCTCCGCGGCGGCGAAATGGATCGATCCCTGCAGTTGCACGGTGGTTTCTTCGCCTTCGGTCTCGATGGCGCGCACCGCATGCGTGCCGATCGGGTCCGAGGCCATCAGGTGCAGGCCCATCTCCTCGGAGAACTGCTCGAAGATCTTCACTCCCCGCACGCTGTTTCCCTGCGGGTTCAGCCGCGGGGACAGCGTGGACAAGCCGAGTTGGCCCGGCAGCGTGCCGATCAGCCCGCCGGAGACGCCGGATTTGGCGGGGATACCCACGGTGGACATCCAGCGCCCCGAGCCGTCGTACATGCCGGCGGTGCCCATCATCGCCAACGCCAGCCGGCAGGCGTCCGCGTCGAGCACCTTTTTGCCGGTCACCGGCTGCACGCCGCCATTGGCCAGGGTCGCGGACATCACGGCCAAGTCCTTCACGGTGACCTCGATGCTGCACTGGCGCTGGTAGCTGATCACTGCTTCCCGGGGATCGTCGTGGATGACGCCGTGGCTGGCGAGCATGTGCGCGATCGCCAGGTTGCGGTCGGAGTCCGCCAGCTCGGAGTCGAGGATTTCCTCGTTGACTTTCAACTCCCGACCGGCCAGCTCGGAGAGGAACGCCCGGATGATCTCCGTGCGGTCCTCCACGCTGGAGTCTTCGCCGTTGATCAGCTGGTTGACCGCGATCGCCCCGGCGTTGATCATCGGGTTCATCGGGCGGTTGGTCTCCCGCCCGAGGGACAGCTCGTTGAAAGGCTCGCCGGAGGCTTCCGTGCCGACGGTCTCGAAGACCTTCTCCCGGCCCAGCTCCTGCAGAGCCAACCCGTAGACGAACGCCTTGGAGATCGACTGCATCGTGAACGTCACCTCGGCGTCTCCGGCGGTGTAGACGTTGCCGGTGACGGTGCACACGGCCGCGGCCAGCTCGGTGGGGTCTTTGACGTCGATGTGGGGAAGGCCTTCTTCGACTTCTCCCTCGTCGATGTCGCGGACCTCGTCCAAGACGTGTTCTAGGTAATCGGAAACTGGGGTCTTCACTGTGCGGGGCCGCCTCGTGCTCATAGTCGTCAGGGTGTGCCCGAGTGTAAAGGATTCACCATTCGCGGCTCCCGCGGTAAAGATACGCCCGTCCCCTAAAAACCTGAGCCGAGCCCCTCAGAATCGGTAGACTTCTATAAGTATCCGCTGATCTCTCTGGAGGAGCCCCGCATGGACCGCATCGCCCAGATCATGGAAACCGTCCACCGCAGCCGATTCGTCCGCCCGGAACACGAAGACGACTGGCAGATCGATTCTCCGCTGCCGATCGGGCACGGCAAGACCGACACCAGGCCGAGCACGCTGGCGAAGATGCTGGAGCTGCTGGACGTGCAGCCGGGGCAACGCATCTTGGACGTCGGCACCGGCTCCGGCTGGTCCACGGCGCTGTTGGCCACGCTGACCGGGGAAGAAGGCTCGGTGATCGGCACGGAGTTGATGCCGGAGCTCATGGCTTTCGGCTTGGCGAACGTCAAGGCCGAGGGGCTGGGCAACACCACGATGGTCAACGCGGAGGCCGACGTTCACGGGCTTCCGGACAAGGGCCCCTACGACCGGATCCTGGTGTCCGCGGACCCGACGGAGCTTCCCGACGATCTGGTCCAGCAGCTCAGCCCGGGCGGGATCATGGTCATTCCGGTGGCCGGCGTGCTGCTCAAAGTGGTGCGTGGCGAGGAGCTGACCATCACCGAGCACGGCGAGTACCGCTTCTCCCCGCTGATCCTCGATCAGGGGCAGGGTCCGAAGGGCTCGCGCCGCGCCTGACCTTCTTTAGGACCCCTCGGGCCAGTAGCCCTTCTCCGGGGCATCGTCGCCTTCGCGCTGGGCGAGGTAGGTTTCGGGGTCCATCCCCGTGGTCAGGTAGACGATGCGGCTGGCGACGCTGACGCAGTGATCGCCGTAGCGTTCGTAGAACCTGGCGAGCAGCACCGTGTCCGCCGCGCTCCGGGCTTCATGCGGCCAGGGCCGCAGGGTGGCCATGGCCACCATCTCATCGCGGATCTTATCCACGGCGTCGTCCTCGCCGGCGAGCGCGACCGCAACGTCCGCATCCGGATCCTCTAGCAGGCCTTGAACCTTATCGGCCATGCCCTGCACCAGCTCACTGATCCTGACGACGAGCGGCGCCACCTCTTCCGTCAGCGCCGGCTCGGGGTGGCGGCCGCGGGCGAGCTCGGCGATGCTCATGGCGAGCGCGCCCATGCGGTCGAAGTTGGTGACGATGTAGATCGAGGTGACCACCTGGCGCAGGTCACTGGCGAGCGGAGTTTGTCGAGCGAGCAGGTCAATGGCCCGCTGTTCACAACGCGCTTTGAGCTCGTCGAGCCCTGCCGCAGCGGACAGTGCCTCCTCCGTCGCAGTAAGGGAGCCCTCGACCAGCCCCTCGGAGGCCTGGGCCATGACGGTGCGCACGGTGTCGCACATGATGACGAGGTCTCGGGAGAAAGCGTCGAGCTCTTCACGGTAGATGACGCGCATACTCTCATTGTATGGAGCTTATGCCTCCGGTAGAAACACCTGCCCGCAGATGCGGGTGACTATTCGCACGTCGGGCCGCAGGACAAGCGGACCTACCACTACATTTCCGGGCCGATCATGGCCTCGTCGAATAACCTGCGCATCCGCGTCAACGGCGTCGGCGGGACTCCTCCAACCCCAGGCCGCCGTCGACCCGGTGACCGTCGCCGCGG
>CALZCR010000263.1 GCA_945631445.1 uncultured Corynebacterium sp.
ACCGACAGCCTGCAGAAGCTGATGCGCCAGCAGTACCGCTCCGGCAAGGCCGTCCCACCGGACTTCGGTGAAGCAGCCCCCGTATTTGTTGCTTCAGACATGAGGAAACCTACTTAATCCCATAGATGGTGAACCATTTGTGTGTTGAATCTGGTTGGCTCCGCCATTCATTGCCCAATACCCTCCTCGTGATCGACTCGCCCCACAGGGCGCTTCAGCGGTGGCCAAGGTGCATTCGGGCGCCCGTTCACCTTGGTGATCATGTCCGCTAAGCCTTCGCCGAACACCAAAATGTGACGTACGCCCGATCCACATGGTCCCGACAGTAGCTAAAGCTCTTTACTCTCGCACGGGAGGGCGACTGGCTCCCCCCGGCCCATTATTTTCCCTACAATGAAAGACAGAGGCCAATACTGAGGAGGCGCGCGTGACTCTGGGAATACCGGACCAAACCCGCACTTCCTCGGGGGCCGATATGGTATAAGTAGTACCTAAGCCGGACTTGCCAGGACTGAAGGCCGGATCCCGAGTGTCAAGCAGTGTCAAGCTAAAAGGAGAGACATGCACCTCACCGCACGTGAGCAGGAGAAGCTGCTCATCACCGTCGCCGCCGATGTTGCCCGCCGCCGCAAGGAACGGGGCGTCAAGCTCAATCACCCCGAAGCGGTCGCTTACATCACCTCTGAACTCATGGAGGGCGCCCGCGACGGCAGGACCGTCGCTGAGTTGATGAGCTCCGGCGCCGAGATCCTGTCCAAGGACGACGTCATGGACGGCGTCGCCGAAATGATCGACGACGTTCAGGTCGAGGTCACGTTCCCGGACGGCACCAAGCTCGTCACCGTGCACGACCCGATCCGCTAACCTTTCGACAAACTGGAGGAAATTACAGTGATCCCCGGCGAATACTTCGTCAACGCAGACGAAACCATCATCGGCAACGAGGGCCGCGAGGCCGTCTCCATCGACATCGTCAACACCGGCGACCGCCCGATCCAGGTCGGTTCCCACTTCCACTTCGCAGAGGTCAACGACGCCGTCGAGTTCGACCGCGAAGCTGCCCGCGGCAAGCGCCTGGACATTCCGTCCGGCACCGCAGTTCGTCTCGAGCCGGGCGACAAGCGCAGCGTCAACCTCGTCGACTTCGGCGGCGCCCGCGAGGTCCACGGCTTCAACGATCAGGTCAACGGACCGATCAACTAATCCGCCCAGTAGACCGGAACCATAGGAGAACTTAGATAAATGTCTTTCGAGATCTCTCGCAAGCAGTACGCAGACCTCTACGGTCCGACCACCGGTGACGGTGTGCGCCTGGCCGACACTGATCTGGTCGCTCGCGTTGAAAAGGACCTGACCAACTACGGCGAAGAAGTCACCTTCGGCGGCGGCAAGAGCATCCGTGACGGCATGGGCCAGAACGGCCGCCTCACCCGTGACGAAGGCGTGCCGGACACCGTCATCACCCGCGCGCTGATCATCGACCACACCGGCGTGTTCAAGGCCGACATCGGCATCACCGGCGGCCGCATCTCCGGCATCGGCAAGGCCGGCAACCCCGACGTCCAGGACGACATCGACATCCCAGTCGGCGTCAACACCGAGATCATCGCGGGTGAGCACCACATCATCACCGCCGGCGGTCTGGACACCCACATCCACTACATCTCCCCCGACCAGGCGGAAACCGCCCTGGACAACGGCGTCACCACCTTCATCGGCGGCGGCACCGGACCGTCCGTGGGCACCAAGGCCACCACCATCACCCCGGGTGAGTGGCACATCCAGCGCATGATCGAGGCCACCGCTGACCTGCCGATCAACGTCGGCTTCCTGGGCAAGGGCCACGCCTCCACCCTCAAGCCGCTGGAGGATCAGATCCGCGCCGGCGCCATCGGCCTCAAGGTCCACGAGGACTGGGGCTCGACCGCATCGTCGATCAACCGCTCCCTGGAGGCCGCCGACAACCTCGACGTCCAGATCGCGATCCACACGGACACCCTCAACGAGGGCGGCTACGTGGACAACACGATCGACGCCATCGCCGGTCGAGTCATCCACACCTACCACACCGAGGGCGCCGGCGGCGGTCACGCACCGGACATCCTCAAGCTGGCGGGCCTGCCGAACATCATGCCGGCGTCGACCAACCCGACCCTGCCGTACACCACCAACACCATCGACGAGCACCTCGACATGCTCATGGTGTGCCACCACCTGAACCCGGACCTGCCGGAGGACGTCGCCTTCGCCGACTCCCGCATCCGCGGCGCCACCATCGGCGCCGAGGACGTCCTGCACGACCTGGGCATCTTCTCCATCACCTCCTCCGACTCCCAGGCCATGGGCCGCGTCGGCGAGGTCGTCCTGCGCACCTGGCAGGTCGCGGACAAGATGAAGAAGCAGCGTGGCGCGGCTGAGGGCGACTCCGCCGACAACGACAACAACCGCATCAAGCGCTACGTCTCCAAGTACACGATCAACCCGGCCCTGACCCACGGCGTCGCCCACGAGGTCGGCTCCGTGGAGGTCGGCAAGCTCGCTGACCTGGTCATCTGGCAGCCGAAGTTCTTCGGCGTCAAGCCGCACATGGTGATCAAGGGCGGCCAGATCGTCCGCAGCGAGATGGGCGACTCCAACGGCTCCATCCCGACCCCGCAGCCGGTGTCCTACCGCAACAGCTGGGGCTCCCGCGGCGACGCGGTGTACTCCGCCAACCTGACTTTCCTGTCGCAGTCCTCCATCGAGGCCGGCGTCCCGGAGAAGCTGGGCATGAAGCGTTCCTACGCCGCAGTCAAGGACATCCGCGAGCTGAAGAAGTCCGACCTGAAGTTCAACGGCGCGACCCCGACCATCGAGGTCGACCCGCAGACCTACGAAGTTCGCGTCGACGGCGAACTGATCATGTCTGAGCCGGTCGACACCGTGCCCATGGGCCAGCGTTACTTCCTGTTCTAAAACCCTGGCTCAAGTAATGCACCTCGTGTCTTGCCCCTCAGGGCCAGACCGCGGTGCATTCTTTTTTCTCCCCTGACGTCGATGCACCCGGCGTTGACGCCATCACCCCGAAAGGAGTCCGTTCGATGCTCATCACCGACATCCTCGGTACTCGATCAGACCTCTCCGCCGAGGAGTTGTCCGCGCTCACCGAGGAACGCCTCGTCCTCGACAACCTCGAACTGACGAAGCGCATCCAGCGTGGCACCACGGACGCCGGCCGTGAGATCGGCCTGCGCCTGCCGTCGTCCATCCGTGAACTGCGCGACGGAGACATCCTCCACCGCGACGAGACGACGCTGATCACCGTCCAGTCGGCCCCGACCGACGTCATCGTGATCAAACCGACCTCGACCTACGAGATGGGCGTGGTCGCCCATTCACTGGGCAACCGTCACCTGCAGGCCCAGTTCTTCGACGCGGACTCCGAGTACGGGCAGACGGTGATGGTCGTGCAGTACGACCACACCGTCGAGCACCATCTCGACCATCTCGAAGTCGCCTACAGCCGCGAAGACCGGGTGATGCCG
>CALZCR010000264.1 GCA_945631445.1 uncultured Corynebacterium sp.
TCCCCCATCTACGTGTGGACGCACGATTCCATCGGCCTCGGCGAGGACGGGCCGACCCACCAGCCGATCGAGCAGCTGGCCTCGCTCCGCGCGATCCCGGGCATGAGCATGCTGCGCCCGGCCGACGCCAACGAGACCGCCGCCGCCTGGGCCACCTCCCTGGAATACAAGAAGGGGCCGAAGGGCCTGGCCCTGTCCCGTCAGAACCTGCCGGTCCTGGAAGGGACCAAGGAAAAGGCCCGCGAGGGCGTGCGCCGCGGCGCCTACGTCCTGGTCGAAGAGTCCACGGACGCCCCGGACGTCATCCTCATGGCCTCCGGCTCCGAGGTGCAGATGGCCGTGGAGGCCGCCCGTGAGCTGGAGTCGGAGGGCACCGCCGCCCGCGTCGTCTCCGTTCCCTGCATGGACTGGTTCCTGGAGCAGGACGACGACTACCGCGAATCCGTGCTTCCGGCCGCCGTCGAAGCGCGCGTCTCCGTGGAGGCGGGCGTGGCCATGCCGTGGCACCAGTTCACCGGGTTCAAGGGCCGCAACGTCTCGCTCGAGCACTTCGGCGCCTCCGCCCCGTACCAGAAGCTCTTCGAGGAGTTCGGCATGACCACCGAAGCAGTGGTCGCCGCCGCCAAGGACTCCCTCGCCGCCGTCAACGCCTAGCCCCACCGCCAGCAAAGGAGTTTCCATGACTTACATCGACGAACTTTTCGAGATCGGCACGTCCACCTGGTTGGACGACCTGTCGCGGGAGCGCATCACCTCCGGCAACCTCCGCGAGGTCATCGACGCCAAGTCGATCGTCGGCGTCACCACCAACCCCTCCATCTTCGCCTCCGCGATGAGCAAGGGCACCGCCTACGACGAACAGATCGCGCAGCTCAAGGCCGCCCGCGTCGACGTGGATGAAGCCGTCTACGCCATGACCATCGACGACGTGCGCGACGCCTGCGACGTCTTCGCCGAGATCTACGACAAGACGGGCGGCCAGGACGGCCGCGTCTCCATCGAGGTTGACCCGCGCATCTCCGCGGACCGCGACGCGACCATCGCCCAGGCGAAGGAACTGTGGGAAAAGGTCGACCGCCCGAACGTGATGATCAAGATCCCCGCCACCGACGAGTCGCTGCCGGCGATCTCCGACGCGCTGGCCGAGGGCATCTCCGTGAACGTGACGCTGATTTTCTCCGTCGGCCGCTACCAGCAGGTCATCGACGCGTTCAAGGATGGCGTCCAGCGCGCCGCCGACAACGGCCAAGACGTCTCCGCCATCCACTCGGTCGCCTCCTTCTTCGTCTCCCGCATGGACACCGAAGTGGACAAGCGGTTGGAGGCCATCGGCAGCGACGAGGCGCTGGCGCTGCGGGGCAAGGCCGGCGTGGCCAACGCCCGCCTGGCCTACGGCCTGTTCCTGGAGGAGTTCAAGGCCAGCGGACTGCCGGAGGGTGCCAACCCGCAGCGTCCCCTCTGGGCCTCGACCGGGGTGAAGAACCCGGCCTACCCGAAGACGTTGTACGTCTCCGAGCTGGCCGGGCCGAACACGGTCAACACCATGCCCGAGGACACCATCGACGCGGTGCTCGAGGAAGGAAACCTCCACGGCGACACCCTCACCGGCGCCCAAACCGACGCCAAGGAGGTCTTCGACCAGTTGAAGGCCGCCGGCGTCGACATGGACGACGTGGTCGCCGTGCTGGAGAAGGAAGGCGTCGACAAGTTCGTGGCCTCCTGGTCCGAGCTACTGGAGTCCATGGCTGAGCGACTCAAGTAAAAGAACGAATGTCCCACTTCAGTAGTCTTGAGTGGGACATTTCCATTTCCGCAGCACCTTCGTCGAAAGGACCACACTGTGCCCGACAAGAACGGCACCTGGGTTAACCCGCTCCACAGCGACAACGACAAGCGGTTACCTCGCATCGCCGGCCCTTCGGGCATGGTGATTTTCGGCGTCACCGGCGACCTCGCCCGCAGGAAACTCCTGCCCGCCATCTACGACCTCGCCAACCGTGGTCTGCTGCCCGCCGGCTTCACCCTCATCGGTTTCGGCCGCCGCGAATGGTCCAAGCAAGACTTCGAGGACTACGTCTGGCAAGCCGTGGCCGAAGGTGCCCGCACCCAACTCAATGAGACGGTCTGGGAGCGCCTCGCCGAGGGCATGCACTTCGTGCAGGGCAACTTCGACGACGACGTCGCCTTCGACGCCCTGGCGGAGACCATCGCCGAGATGGACGCCACCCGCGGCACCGGCGGAAACTGGGCCTTTTACCTGTCCATCCCGCCGAACTCCTTCGCCGACGTGTGCCACCAGCTCGAACGCACCGGCATGGCCACCGCCGACGAGCGCAGCTGGCGCCGCGTGATCATCGAAAAGCCCTTCGGCCACGACCAAGAGTCCGCCCGGGAGCTCAACGAGATCGTCAACGCCGTCTTCCCCGAAGACGCCGTCTTCCGCATCGACCACTACCTGGGCAAGGAGACGGTCCAGAACATTCTGGCGTTGCGGTTCGCCAACCAGCTCTTCGACCCGCTGTGGAATTCCCAGTACATCGACCACGTGCAGATCACCATGGCCGAAGACATCGGGCTGGGCGGCCGCGCGGGATACTACGACGGCATCGGCGCCGCGCGCGACGTCATCCAGAATCACCTGCTGCAGCTGCTCGCGCTGGTGGCCATGGAGGAACCCATCTCCTTTGAACCGGCTGAACTGCAGGCGGAGAAAGTGAAGGTGCTGCGCGCCGCCCACCCGGTGTATCCGCTGAGCAAGACCACCGCCCGCGGGCAGTACGCCGCCGGCTGGCAAGGGTCCAAATGGGTTCCCGGGCTGCGGGAGGAAGAGGGTTTCGACCCGAACTCCAACACCGAGACCTATGCGGCCTGCACCCTGGAGATCAAGTCCCGACGCTGGGCTGGAGTCCCCTTCTACCTGCGCACCGGCAAACGCCTCGGGCGCCGAGTCAGTGAAATCGCCCTGGTGTTCAAGGACGCGCCGCACCAGCCCTTCGACGCCAACGACGTCACCGCGCTCGGCCAGAACGCCATGGTCATCCGCGTCCAACCGGACGAAGGCGTCCTGATGCGCTTCGGCTCGAAGATCCCGGGCACCACCATGGAAGTCCGCGACGTGAACATGGACTTCTCCTACTCGGAGGCGTTCACGGAAGAATCCCCGGAGGCCTACGAGCGGCTCATCCTGGACGCCTTGCTCGATGAAGCCAGCCTGTTTCCCACCAACGCCGAAGTCGAGCTGTCCTGGGCGATCCTGGACCCCATCCTGGAATACTGGGACGACAACGGCCGCCCCGACGAATACCGGGCCGGGTCCTGGGGGCCGGACAGCGCGGACGCGATGCTCCGCCGCGACGGCCGCACTTGGCGTCGTCCTTAAAGAACCGAGAGGGTTGCACACATGATTATCACGCTCAACGACACCACCACCCGCGAGGTTTCCAAGGCTCTGCTTGATTCGCAGGAAAACTATTCCCTGGCCACCGGCCGGGTATTGACCCTGA
>CALZCR010000265.1 GCA_945631445.1 uncultured Corynebacterium sp.
CCAAGGGTGATTGCCGTACCCAGGTGCGGTGCCGCTACTGGG
This sequence comes from uncultured Corynebacterium sp., assembly GCA_945631445.1. Classification (GTDB taxonomy): domain Bacteria; phylum Actinomycetota; class Actinomycetes; order Mycobacteriales; family Mycobacteriaceae; genus Corynebacterium. The sequence goes on from CALZCR010000265.1 coordinate 43, forward strand.
CTGTTCTGGTGAGGTTGGGGAACTTACGCTCGATTACCTCGAGGGTGCGCCGGGCGCTGGTGCGCCGGAGCTTGGCCATGCGACGTTTACGCTCCGCCTCATACGCGGCCTTGTCAGGCCGATCTTTTTACCGCTTTCCTTGTTCGTCGCCATGGTCCTCACCTCGCTCCTGGTCATCTTCCCGTTCTACATTGTCAAGCGCTTGGGAATCTACGTATTCTTTAACGACGGCGGCAAGCCCCTCATCCTCCGGGCCAGCGTCTTCCATCACCTCGGGCAGCAGCGCCCAGCCGAGGGTGGATTCCTCCTCATCGTCGCTGTTGGCGCGCTCCAAGGCCCACCTCACACGCTCCCACTAGGCGCTGCGCCGGTCGGCGTCACGCTTCTGCCGATAGTTCCGCCATGCCACCGCGCCCGCGAAGATCGCGACCAGGATAGGAAGCCCGCGCAGCACCACATCCGTCCAGAATTCGACTGCCGGACTCATCTCCGCCACTCACCTCAGGTTCCGACTGGTCGACGATGACATAACCGGCCACAGTATGGCACGAGCGGGAAGCGTGGGGCAGGGGTGAAAGCGGTATTTAGTACAGGTCCATCAGGTCGCGGATCTCCGTGGGCAGCTGCTCCTGCGAGGTGATCGTTTCGCCGCCGGCCTCCTGGTATTCGCGCAGCAACTCATACACGCGGCCGCGGTCCACACTGTCCAGCAGCGGCAGCTCCTGGGCCATCAACCGCAGCATGAAATCGTTGAGCGGCGCCTCCGTGGCCTGCGCGGCGAGGTGGATGCCGTCGCGCTCATCGTTCGGGTCCACGTTCCTGCGCTCGATTCTTCTGATCATGATCCCAGGCTAGTCCACCGCCCCTATTACGATGGAGTCCATGGCCAGCCCTCCCCAGATAGACACCGACGCCCTTCACGCCACCCGCTTCGGCCGGTTCATCGACGCCGCCCTCGTCGGCGCGTCCGTCGCCGTGCCCGACTACGTGCCCAAGGGCCGTGGTCGCCGCATGCTGGCGCAGACGGTCCTCGCCGCCGTCAGTGCCGGCGTTGCGAACCTGGGGCGCCGCACCTCCTCGGTGCCCTCGCCGGAGCGGAAGAGCTTCGCTGAGCTCACCCGCGACATGTCGAAAGACGAGAAACGTAGCGTGTGGACGTTTCTCGGCGTGGGCACCGGCGTCGGTCTGCTCGGCAGTTGGGTATTGGCGCGCGGCACGCAGAAGCTCGCCGACGTATTGCGCGGGCGCGGTGTGAAGTACCCGTTCACGCTGTTCGGGGCGGTGGCCGCGACGGGCATGTTCGCGCTGCTGGAATCCGAGCAGCGCCAGAATGCCATCGTTACAACAAAGGAGTCTTCGGATGACTGAATACCGGCCGATCGCGGTCGTCGATAAGCACGATGACGCGACGATCATCTGGCACGTGCAGACCAACCCGAACGGCGCGGGCGTGCTCACCGGCGCGTGGATCACGGACGATAAGCAGCAGGTGGACAGTCTGCTGCGCGATGCAGACGAGGTGTTCGTCGGCGGCGACGGCCTGGAGCGCATCCACCAGGCGATCCAAGATGACATCACCCAGCTCAAGGCCGCGGCGAAAACCGCGAAGCAGGCCAATCCCTCGTTGACGGCGCCGCGCTTCGAGGTCCCGGCTGAGCCGGACGTCGAGAAGCAGGCAGAGGCCTTCCGCGGTGAAGAAATCGCCCGTGAAGCCTGGGCGCACGCGGTGTGCGCGGCCCGGCTCGTCGAGGCCTGGCACTCGTTGGAATCCCAGCGGCGGATGCGCAAATACCTCACAGAAGAGTTCGGCGCGGACGTCCGGCCCCTGCCCTTGGGCTAGGGCGCAGCCTGCCCCAAATCATTAGGGTGGGGCCATGAGCAGGAAGCCCGTCCGCCGTGAGGACCCCGATGACGCAGACGCGGAGGTCATTTCCCTGACCTCCCGCGCCCAACGTCGCGGTCGCGCCAGCGCCGGACACGACTCCCCGCGCACCCTGATTCTGCAGATCTCCCACGTCCGCACCGACGCGGAAGCCCACCGGCACATCGGCATCGACGACTCGCTGTGCCTGGCCGATCTCCAGCAGGTCATCGCCGTCAGCTTCGGGCTGGAAGAACACGCGCCGTGGAAATTCGGCGACGAGGGCGAACACCTGGACCCCGCGGAACCGCTGCACCTGCACCTGGGCGTGGCCGGGGACCGCATTCCGCATACCTGGGGGTTGTGGGAATTCACCGTCACCGTGGTCGACTCCTGGGTCCGCGACGACAACACCCCGCGCGCGTTGTGCGTCGGCGGTTCTGGCTCCTTCGGCGGGACCGCCTTCAACCTCAACGAAATCAACGCTGAGCTCACCGGCGAAGAAACCATCGAACACGTCCTCGCCGGAACCGTGCCCGAGGTCAGCGACATCGTGGAGCGCAGCGGCCTCTACGACTTCGTGCCCCTGCTGCAGGCCCTCGACCTGCGGCGGGCCACCTACTTGCCGAATGATGTGCGCCGCCAGCTCGCGGAACTGCCGCTGGAAGACGACGCCGCCGGACGCGACGCCTTTTGGTCCTGCACTTTGGCGCTGGCGTCGTTAAGCAGTGCAGACTTCACCGACCACACCTTGGAAACCATCATGGCCGCCCTCGGCTGGGTCGACGACGACGGCAGCCGGCTCAGCGCCGTCGCCGCCAAAGCGCTGTGCGCCTCCTCCCTGCACGTATTGGAAGAGCTGGGAGCCGCCGGAGACCACGTCCTCAGCCCCGTCGACCGGCTCGACCTGTACCGCGAGCTACTTCGCTACAGACCCCACGGGGAGTAAGCTCACCCTCCGTGGCCTCAACGCGCAAAGACAGTACCCTCTGGACCCAGCTGTCCAGCTTCCTCGGCGTCGGCATCTTCACGGCGATCATCGACGCCACCATCACCTTCACCCTGACCCACTTCGGCCTGCACCGCAACGCCGCCAAAGCCGTCGGCTGGGTCTTCGGCACCGCCGCCGCCTACCTTCTCAACTCCCGGTTCACCTTCAAAACCAAAGTGACCAAAGGCAAGGCGCTGGCCGTCTTCCTGCTGTACGCTTCCACCTTCGGCATCCAGAACCTCCTGTACTGGGCCACCAACGGCCCACTGCTGGCACTCGGGTTCGACGGGCTGACCAAAGACGTCATCTCGTTCATCATCGCCCAGGGCGTGGCCACCGTCACCAACTTCGTGCTGCAGCGCACCGTCGTCTTCCGCGAACGACGCGTGCCTGTGGTCGTGGAAGACGTGCCGCCCTACGGTCGCGGCGAGACCAAGTAATGAGCTGGGGTTTCCGGCGCGCCGGGGTCGGGGACGTCGCGGCTGCGCAGGAGGAGTATCGCCGCATCATCGAGCACCTCGGTGAGACCGGGGATCCGTCGCGCTGGCACGACGTCGGGCACCCGAAGCCGGAGCAGGTGGCGGCCTGGGTAGAGGCG
>CALZCR010000266.1 GCA_945631445.1 uncultured Corynebacterium sp.
CGCCCTCGTCACCGCCGGCGGCATCTTCTGGATCATCACGGCCGGGCACACGCCTGCGGCGATCGTGGCTGGCCTGGTCACCGCTCTCGGCGCCTCCCTGCTGGTGACGGCGTTCGCTGTCTTCACCGACATCCCGAGCCCGACGAGCACCACGATCTAGCTTATCGACGCCACACTGCCGGGCCGGGAGGTTTCTCCCGGCCCGGCAGTGCTTTCCGGCGCAGATTCCGGCAGGCAACCGCTGGCAGGAGTGGTCGGCGCAGGCGTCGGCGGCTCGCCCAGGTGGAGGGGTCAACCACCGTGCGGGCGCCCACATGACCTCGCCGTCGCGTCGTCAACGGTGCGCCTGACTAGACTGACTTCTCATGAGCGAGCAGAAACAACGAGTACTCTCCGGTATCCAACCGACGGCAGATTCCTACCACCTGGGCAACTACCTCGGCGCCATCAAGCAGTGGATCGACCTGCAGAACGACTACGAGGCGTTCTACTTCATCCCCGACCTGCATGCGATCACCGTGGACCAGGACCCGAAAGAGCTGCGTGAGCGCACCATCGCCGGTGTGGCGCAGCTGATCGCCCTGGGCATCGACTCCGAGAAGTCGACCCTGTTCGTCCAGTCGCACGTCCCGCAGCACGCCGAGTTGACCTGGGTGCTCAACTGCCTGACCGGCTTCGGTGAGGCCGGACGCATGACCCAGTTCAAGGACAAGTCCGCCCGGCACGGCCAGGACCGCACCAGAGTCGGCCTGTTCACCTACCCCGTCCTCATGGCCGCCGACATCCTGCTCTACCGCCCGCAACTGGTGCCCGTCGGCGAGGATCAGCGCCAGCACCTGGAGCTGACCCGCACCTTGGCCGAGCGCTTCAATTCCCGCTACGGCGAGACCTTCGTCGTCCCGGAAGGCTTCATCCCGCAGGGCGCCGCCAAGATCCAGGACCTGCAGAACCCGACCGCGAAGATGAGCAAGTCCGGCGAGAACCCCAAGGGCCTGATCAACCTGCTGGACGCGCCGAAGACCTCCGCCAAGCGCATCAAGTCCGCGGTCACCGACAACGACGGCGTCATCGCCTACGACCGGGAGAACAAGCCCGGCGTGTCCAACCTGTTGGCCATCCAGTCCGCGCTGACCGGCACGGGCATCGACGACCTCGTCGCCGGCTACGAGGGCCAGGGCTACGGAGCCTTGAAGACCGACACCGCCGACGCCCTAGAGGCCTTCACCACCCCGCTGAAGGCGCGTTACGACGAGCTCATGGACGACCGCGCCCAGCTGGAGAACATCCTGGCCACGGGCGCGGAACGGGCCGCGGAGATCGCTGAGCCGGTGCTGCAGGACGTCTACGAGAAGGTGGGCTTCCTGCTGCCCCGCCGCGCACGTTGAATACGAGGGGTTCCTGCGCCCGAGGCCGAAATTGTCTAACTTGGGCGTAGCTGTGTTCCCGATGGGAGAGAGGACCTGATGGCTACAAAAACCCAGCCGGATGACAAAAAGACCGACGACCACGGCATCGAGCGTGCGCGCGAGGATGACCCCGGCGTCGTGGACAAAGTCCGGGACAAGGCCCCGGTCGTCGATCACGCCATGCGCATGCAGGACCGTTTCGCCTCCGAGGGCGGCAACCAGTTCTCCGCGGGCATCACGTATTTCTCAGTGCTGGCGCTGTTTCCTCTCGCCATGCTGGTCTTCGCCACCTTGGCGACGGTCCTGGCCAACCGCCCGGACCTATTGACCCAGGTGCAGGACCAGATCTCCGGGGGGCTGCCCGGTGAGATCGGCGATCTGGTCAACACCCTCATTGACCAGGCGATCGCCCAGCGCGGCGCCGTCTTCGGCGTCGGCGCCCTCACCGCGCTGTGGTCGGGGCTGGGGTGGATGACCAACCTGCGCGCGGGCGTGTCCGCGATGTGGAAGATGGACCCCAACGAGGGCGGCAACTTCGTGGTCAAGAAGCTGCGCGACCTCGTCGCCCTCATCGGCCTGTTGCTCGCGCTGATCCTCGCCTTCGGCGTGACCGCCATCGGCAGCTCGGGCCTGACCCGCGACGCCCTGGAATGGCTGGGCGTCGACGGCTTCCCCGGGATGGGTGTCGTGATCTTCCTGGCCGGCCTGATCCTCGGTGTACTGGCCAACTTCCTGGTGATGCTGTGGATCGTGTTCATGCTGCCGCGCACGAAGGTGCCGCGCCGCTCGGGAGTCCAGGCCGCGGCCATCGGTGCGCTCATCTTCGAGGTGATTAAGCAGCTGTCCACCGTCATCTTCTCCTCGGCGCTGAATAACCCGGCGGGCGCGATCTTCGGGCCGGTGATCGGCCTGATGATCGCCCTGTACTTGATCTGGCGCGTGGTGATGTACGTCGTCGCCTGGTCCGCCACGACCGAAGAATCCCTCGAGGTCACCCCCTCGAAGGCCCCGGACCCGGCCATCATCCGCGTGCGCCACGAAGTCCGCGAAGGCCCCAAGGGCAGCTCGGCGCTGGGCGCCGGCGCGGCCTTGGGCGCTCTGGGCGCCGGGCTGTTCGCCTGGCTGCGCCGCAAATAAGTCAGCGCCGCCGCAGGAGCAACAACGCCCCGGCCGCCGCGAGAACCGCCGCGGCAAGTAACGCGATCGCGGCGGCGCTCACTCCCTGGCCGCGCTCCGTGGACGTCGGGTCCGCGGGCGCGGCCAGTCCCGTGTCCGGGGTGGGCGTGGCGGAGGGCGGTGCCACGGGGACGAGCTGCCCGACGCCGCCGCCCGGCGCGAGGTCGGGGGCGGCGTGCAGCAGCCGTTGCGCCTGTTCCCACGGACGTCCGGCGTCGAGGGTGGTGTCCAGCACCACGGCCAGCAACCGACGGCCGTCTCTGTCCATGGCGCCGACGAAGGTGTGGTTCGCGTCGTCGGTGAAGCCGGTTTTACCGCCGACGCCGTCCGGGTCGTTGAGCAGCAGCCCGTTGTCGTTCCAGAGTTCGTATCCTTCGACCTCGCCGTAGCCGGGGAAGTCGATGAAGTCGGTGCCCGCGATCCGCGCGAAGACCGGGTCGGAGAAGGCGGCGCGGTACATCAGCCCGAGGTCGTGGGCGGAGGTGGACATGCCCGCCTTGTCCAGGCCGGAGTAGCTGGCGGCGAGGGTGTCGACGGTGCCCAGGGAGCGGGCGTAGTCGTTGATCTTGGTTAGTGTGGCTTCGTCGCCGCCGAGTTCTTGGGCCAGGGCGTGGGCGGCGTCGTTGCCGCTGCCGAGCAGCACTCCGTGCAGCAGTTGTTCGACGGTGTAGCGTCCGCCGGCGCCGAGCCCGACGGAGGAGCCTTCCTGGGAGGCGGTTTCTTCGCTGACGACATGGACCTTGTCCAGGGGCAGTTCGTGGATGGCGACCATGGTCAGCAGCACTTTGATGATCGACGCCGGCCGGTATCTGCCGTGGGGGTCTTTTTGGGCGATGATTTCCCCGCTGTCGACGTCGGCCACGATCCAGGCGCTGGCCGTGAGTTCTTCGGGCACGGCGTAGCCGTCG
>CALZCR010000267.1 GCA_945631445.1 uncultured Corynebacterium sp.
AGGCGGCGAAAAGCCCGGAGAGCGCGTACACGGAAATGAGGATGCGGCGCACCGGCAGACCGGACAGGCGCGCGGCCTCCATGTTGCCGCCGATGGCGTACATCGAGCGGCCCAGCACCGTGCGCGAGAGAATGAACCAGCAGATCAGCCCGGCCATGACCATCATGACGATCGGCATCGGCAGAAAACCGACGTCGCGGCCCATCCAGTTCACCGCGTCCGCGCTGGGCACCGGGGACCCCTCGGAGACCACCAGCGTCAGTCCGCGGGCGATCGACATCATCGCCAGGGTGGCGATGAAGGCGGGCAACTTGCCGTAGGCGATGGACAACCCGGCGATCGCGCCGGCGAGCAGGCCCGTCGCCAAGCCCAGCAACAGGGTCAGCCAACCGGGCAGGCCCATCTCCGCCCAGGAATAAGCGGCCACCATGCCGCCCAAGGCGGCGACGGCACCGACCGACAGGTCGATGCCACCGGTGACGATGACAAAGGTCATGCCGAAGGCGATGATCGCCACGGTGGCGGCCTGCACGCCGACGTTGACGAGGTTGCCGGCGGTCAAAAAGTGCGGCGTGGCCAACGCCAGGGCGATGATCAAGACGATGAGGCCGACGAGCGCGCCGTTGTTCATCATCCAGTTGCCGACGCTGCGGGCCGGCGAGACGCGCTGCGGGCGTGTCGGGTTCTTGGTCGCGGTGGTCATGGCGTGAGTGCTCCTTATTCTGCTGCGGCGCCGTCGGCGACGGTGACGGAATCGTTGATCTGGGACACGGCGAGGGTCATGACCTCGTCCTGGGTGGCGGTGGGCGCCAGCTCCCCGGCCAGGCGCCCGCCGGACATGACCAGCACGCGATCCGACATGCCGAGCACCTCGGGGAGGTCGGAGGAGACCATGAGCACCGCTCCCCCGGCGCGGGTGACGTCGTTGATGATGTTGTAGATCTCGACTTTGGCGCCGACGTCGACGCCGCGGGTCGGCTCATCCAGCAACAGCACCTTCGACCCGGCCAGCACCCAGCGGCCGAAGACCGCCTTCTGCTGGTTGCCGCCGGAGAGGTTGCGGATGTCCTGGTCGATGCCGGCCATGCGGATGCGCAGCTTCTCGGCCACCTCCGCGGCCCGGCGGCGCTGCCCGCGGCGATCCGCCAGCCCGGCCCGGGCAGAAGATCGCACCGTGGCCAGGCCGATGTTCTCGCCGACGCTGGCGTCCAGGATCAGGCCCTGGTGTTTGCGGTCTTCCGGCACGTGCCCGATCCCGCTGGCGATGGCCGCGGCGACGTTGCCGGCGGGCAGCTCCCGGCCGTCGACACGTACCCAGCCGGCGTCGCGGCCGTCGGCGCCGGCGATCGCCCGGACGACTTCGGTGCGTCCGGCCCCGACCAACCCGGCCAGGCCGACGACCTCGCCGGCGTGGACGGTGAAAGAAATATCGTGGAACTTCTCCGCGCTGCTGAGGCCCTCGACCTCCAGGACGGGCGCGCCGGGGGTGATCTGTTCGCGCGGGTATTGATCCTCGATGTCGCGGCCGACCATGAGGCGGACGAACTCGGGCTCCGGGGTGTCCGCGGGGACTTCGGCGACGAACTCGCCGTCGCGCAGCACGCTGACCGAGTCGGCGATGCGCGCGATCTCATCGAGGTGGTGCGAGATGAAGACCATGCCCACGCCGCGGGCCTTGAGGTCGTCGACCACGCGGAAGAGTTGGTCGACCTCGTTGCCGGTCAGCGCGGCGGTGGGTTCGTCGAGGATGAGCACGCGCGCGTTCATGGACAGCGCCTTGGCGATCTCCACGAGCTGCTGGCGGGCGACGCCGAGCTCGCCGACCGGGGTGTCCAGGTCGACGACCAGGCCGATGTAGTCCAGCGCCTCCTGGGCCTGGGCGCGCAGCGCGCGGTAGTTGACCAGGCCGGCGCGGCGCGGGGTGCGCCCGAGCAGGATGTTCTCGGCCACGGACATCGTGGGCACGAGGTTGAGTTCCTGGTAGATGGTGGCGATGCCGCGGGCTTCGGCGGCGCGGGTGTCGGGGAACTCGACGCGCTCGCCGTCGACGAGGATCTCACCGCCGTCGGGTCTGTGCACGCCGGCCATCATCTTGATGATCGTGGACTTGCCGGCGCCGTTTTCGCCGAGCAGGGCCTGGACCTTGCCGGGGTGGACGGAGACGGTGACGTCTTTGATCACGGTGACGGGGCCGAAGGATTTGCGCACGTTGCGCAGCTCCAGCAGCGGCCGCGATGGCGTGAGGTCGGGGTTCATCGTTGGCCTCCTGGGGTGGACTGGCGTGTGATCAGCGTGGTCGGGGTGTGCATGCGGGTGCTCGTCGTCGGCTGGCCGTCGATGCCGGCCAGCAGGGTCTGCAGGGCGAGCGCCGCCATGGCGTCGACGTCCTGGTCGATGACCGTGACGGGGCGTGGCTGCAGCTCGAAGACGGGGTGGCGGTCGAAGCCAATGACCGCGACGTCCTCACCGATGAGCAGGCCGCGGCGGTGGCATTCTTCGATGACGCCGATGGTCATCATGGAATCCCCGGCGAACAACGCTGTGACCCCGCGGTCCAGGAGGTCTGCGGCACCGGCGCGGCCGCGCTCCTGCTCGTAGCCGCCCAGGTAGACGGGCTGTTCCGGCAGACCGGCGGCAGTACACGCGGTACGGAAGGTCTCCAGGCGCTGACGCCCGGTGGAGGTGGTCGTCGGCCCGGAGAGATACCCGATGGGCAGGGCGTCGTTTTCGGCGAGCAGGCGCACCGCGGCGTGCATGCCCCGTTCCGGGTCGGAGACCACCGTGGGCACCTCGCCGGAGGGGATTTCCCGGTCGATGAGCACGATCGGCAGACCGGCGTCGTGCAGGGCGAGGATCTGGTCAGTGCAGTCTTCGTGCGGCACGCAGATCACGCCGTCGACCCGCTGGTCGGCCAGCACCTGCAGGCTGGCGGCCAGGGAGTCGGCGTCCTCGCGGGTGTTGGCGATGACGGTGGTCAACCCCGCCGCCGCGGCGCCTTCCTGGATGCCGGTGACCAGGGTGGCGAAGTAGTGGTTGACCAGGCTGGGCACGATCACCCCGATGGTGTTGGTGCGTGCCCGCCGCAGGGCCCGGGCCTGCTCGTTGGGGCGGTACTCCATCCCGGCCGCGATGTTCTGGATCCGGGCGCGGGTGCGGGCGGCGACGGCGGGGTTGTCCGCCAGCGCGCGTGAGGCGGTGGAGACGGCCACGCCGGCTGCTTCAGCGACGTCTTTGAGCGTCGGGCGACGAGCGGGTTCGAAGTCCATGCGGGGCGCCTCCTCTCCTGGGGTTTCGTGGTTACAATCGTTTGCTGCAAACGTTTGCAGTATCCGTTGAGCAAAAATTTAGCCCCTCGACCCGCAGTGGGTCAAGGGGCTCAGTTCACACCAGATAAAAACGTGAGAGAAGCGTCACCGGCGGCGTCAGATCTCCACGCCCACCCACACCGGCTCGGGCACCAGCTGCACGCCGAAGGC
>CALZCR010000268.1 GCA_945631445.1 uncultured Corynebacterium sp.
GGTGGGGTCGCCGGCAAAAAGGGGGGCGAAGATGACGGACTCGTGGGGCGGCCGGGATGACGGCGATTACCGGTGGAAGATCTTTTACGTGAATCCGGACGATGAGGCATGGTTCGTGCCCATGCGCTACGGCGGCGGGATGGACTTCAACTATGCGCGGTGGCCCGGCAAGCTCATGGTCGCGCTAGGTGCGGTAGGCCTGGGCTGCCTCCTGTCGCCGCTGTTGTGGTGAGCGCCAACCACGATCCCTGAGACCACAGGACTATACTCCTGTCACATGGGTGAGCAGGTAAGCAGTGAGCACGCGACGACGCCGCTAGGCCGGTCCGCAGAGCCTGGCGGGCGGCAGGTGGTCGAGGCGATCGAAGATTTCGCGGACCATCAGGCGTGGGTCCTCGGCCGCTCCGCGGCCACCGTGAAAGGCTACCGTTCAGACCTGCTCGACATGGCGGAGCACATCCCCACTTTCGCGCAGTTCACGTTGAATAAACTCCGTTCCTGGCTGAGCCATTCCGTGGCGCAAGGAAAAGCGCGGTCCACCTTGGCCCGCCGCACCGCCGCAGCGCGGGCGTTTTCCACGTGGGCGTTGCGTCGGGGGCACATCTCCGCCGACGTCGCGGCCCGGCTGGCCACGCCGAAACTGGGCCGGAGCCTGCCCTCGGTGCTCACCGCGGGTGAGGCTGAAAAGGTGGTCTCCCGCCCGTTGACCGCCGACGGCCCCGCCGCACCCGAGGCCTTGCGTGACGCCGCGATGCTGGAGCTGTTGTACGCCACCGGCATGCGCGTCGCTGAACTCTGCGGACTCGACCTCGGCGACGTGGACCTGGACCGGGGACATGCCCGGGTCACCGGCAAGGGCAATAAACAGCGCGTCATCCCCTTCGGCGCCTCCGCGGCCGACGCCGTCAAGCAGTGGCTCGCGCACGGGCGCAACGCGTTGGTCTCGGCCACCACCACCGGGGAGGCGTACCAGGCCCTTTTCCTGGGGGTCCGCGGCGGGCGCATCGATCAACGTCAGGTGCGCCGCATCGTCGAGAAGGTCGCGGCGGAAACCGGGGCCGGGGACCTCACCCCGCACGGGCTGCGCCACTCCGCGGCCACCCACCTGTTGGAGGGCGGCGCAGATCTGCGCGTGGTCCAGGAGCTGCTGGGGCACTCGTCTTTGCAGACCACCCAGCTGTACACCCACATCTCCGCCGACCGGCTCAAGAAAGTGTTCAAGCAGGCGCACCCGCGGGCCTAAGGCACGGGCTTGAGGCGGATCGTGGGAGAGTCGAGCAGCGACAACGGGTTGAGGTAGCTGTCTGGGCCGGTGCGTGCTCCCCAGTGCAGACCGTCGTGACCGCTGACCGGGGCGGCCAGTGTGCCGATCACCTGCCCGGCGGCGACGTGTTCGCCGTGCCTCACCCGGGCGTGGACCGGCAGGTAGCTGGTGCGCACCCCGTCGGCGTGATCGACGGAGACCGAAGGGGTGCCCGCGACGACCCCGGCGAAGGCGACGATTCCGTCTTCCGCGGCGAGCACTTCCTCGCCGGTGGCCAGCGCCAAGTCCACGCCGCGGTGCCCGCGGTGCCAGTTTTTGTCCGGGATATCCGCCGGGTGCAGTACCCCGGTGGCGCGGGTGTGCCCGGTGCTCGGGTCGACGTAGGCGTGGGCGAGCAGGGGAGCGGACGCCAGCGTCAACACGGCGGCGAGCCACCAGGCCAGGGGGAAGGGGCGGTGAAATCGGTGCATGCCGTCAGCCTCACGGACGGGCCGGTGAATCGCCGGGGGAGGGCGGGCGGGCTGTGGAGAAAGGTGCGGGCGGGGTGAAATGGACGAGGCCTGTGGATGACCTGCGCAGACGGTTTGGCGTAGGGGTGGAAACCCGATATTGTGGGCTCAGCAGTGTGCCTCCAGCGATGGAGGGGCGCTGACTACGCGCGGCGAAAGACCTGATGCACAGGCGTCGCCGCCGACGAGGTCCCGCATCCTCGAGGATTCAAGGGCGCGGGTGTCGGCGGAGATTTCGTCGCCAGGGCGTAGGCAAACCTCACGCCGTAAGGCGGGGGTAAAAACCTGCGCACCCCGTTGAAAAACCTAAACTTTCACTCTTTAAGGAGAGAACCCCCATGGCAGTCGTAACCATGCGCGAACTCCTCGACGCCGGCGTCCACTTCGGACACCAGACCCGTCGTTGGAACCCGAAGATGCGTCGTTTCATTTTCACCGACCGCAACGGCATCTACATCATCGACCTGCAGCAGACGCTGACCTACATCGACCAGGCCTACGAGTTCGTCAAGGCCACCGTCGCCCACGGCGGCCACATCCTGTTCGTCGGCACCAAGAAGCAGGCGCAGGAAGCCGTCCGCGACGAAGCTGAGCGCGTCGGCATGCCGTACGTCAACCACCGTTGGCTCGGCGGCATGCTGACCAACTTCCAGACCGTCTCCAAGCGCCTGAAGCGCCTGCACGAACTGCGCGCCATGGAAGAGGCGGAGGACGGCTACAAGGGTCGCGGCAAGAAGGAAATCCTGATGCTGACCCGCGAGCGCACCAAGCTCGAGCGCGTTCTCGGCGGCATCTCCGACATGACCAAGACGCCGTCCGCCCTGTGGATCGTCGACACCAACAAGGAGCACATCGCCGTCGCAGAGGCGCACAAGCTCAACATCCCGGTCGTCGCCATCCTGGACACCAACTGCGACCCGGACGTCGTCGACTTCCCGATCCCGGGCAACGACGACGCCATCCGCTCCGTCAAGGTGCTCAGCAAGATCATCGGCGAGGCCGTCATCGAGGGCAAGCGCGCCCGCGAAGAGCGTCAGCTGGCCGCCGCCAAGGAAGCCGCCGGCGACACCGACGACAAGGCCACCGCAGAGGCTGAGGCCGCTGCCGCAGCCGTCGCCGCCGCCGACGCCGAGGCCGCTGCCCCGGCAGAGGCTGAGACCCAGGAAAAGGCCGAGGACATCGCTGAGACCGTCACCCCGGCTGAGGAAGGCGTCCCGGCTCAGGCCGAGGCTCCGGCCACCGAGCAGTAACACCCCCGGCGCGCGCCCGCACCGTGGCGCGCCCGCAGCCAGCCCCCGGACTGTTTCACCTCTCGCCCTCGCGGCGGACAGGGGAGCAGCCGGGGGCTGTCCCAATCTCGGCGAGATCATTCTGCGTCGAGTACTCTTTTCCAACGAATACTGTTCCTATACGAGGAGGACCGCCCCCAATGGCGAACTACACTGCCGCAGACGTCAAGAAGCTGCGCGAGATGACCGGCTCCGGCATGATGGACTGCAAGAAGGCTCTTGAGGAGACCGGCGGCGACTTCGAGAAGGCCGTCGAGGTGCTGCGTGTGCAGGGCGCCAAGGACGTCGGCAAGCGCGCCGACCGCAACGCCCTGGAGGGCCTGATCGCCATCTCCGGCAACACCATGGTCGAGGTCAACTCCGAGACCGACTTCGTGGCCAAGAACGCCGACTTC
>CALZCR010000269.1 GCA_945631445.1 uncultured Corynebacterium sp.
AGGTCGTAGCCGTCGAGGGCGTTGAGGAAAGCGGCGATCGCGATGATCAACCACTGATAGCCCGACATACGGGTGTTATTGATGATGGTACGAATATCCACGGGTAAGAAGTGCTTTCTGTGAACAGTTGCAGATCGCTACCCGGGGCTCCGGTGTCACGCAGGGGGACGGAAACTTTTTTTATCGTATAAGACCGCGGACGGGAACCGCGCTTATATATTCATCGGGTGTTCATCAGCGCCGCGAGCTCGTTGCGGGTACGAACCCCCAGCTTCCGGTACACACGCGTCAGGTGATATTCGACTGTCTTGGGGGAGAGGTAGAGCTCTTGCGCGACTTCCTGGTTGGTGGCGCCGGCGCTGACGAGCTTGGTGATCTCCTCTTCTTGCGGAGTGAGGTCACCGCTTTGGCGGGCGCGGCTGCCCAACCCGCTGGCACGACGTTCGCGACGACACCTTTCGACGAATTCATGCGCTCCGAGGGCGGCGAAAACTTCCTGGGCGGTGCCCAGCACTTCGTCGGCGCGTCGGCGCCGCCCCAGTCGGCGCAGGGTGCGGCCGTAGTCGTAGAGCATGTTCGCCTGATAGGTGGGCATGTGCAGGGTGGAGATCAGGTCGATGGCGTCATCGTAGACCGCCAACCCCGCCTCCGTCTTTCCTTGCTGCACCATGATGCCGGCGCGGGCGACCGCCAGGCGGGCGGTGACGGAGTCCAGGCCGGAGCCGGCGTTGCGCTCCTCCGCACGGGTGATCAGGGCGTCGGCCTCGTCGATGCGTCCGGAGATCACGAGATGATTCGCCCAGATGTGTTCCCACACCCAGAAACCGGGGTGGCCGAAGTCGGTGTGTGACTGCAGGTCCGCCAAGGCTTCGCCGGCGCGGTGGGCGGCGACCTGGTCGTTGTTGACGTTGGCCAACTGGAGTCGGGCGATGTGGGAGGCGATGCGCTGGATGGGGAAGGAGTCGGAGCTGATCACGAGCCGGGAAGCATAAGAGTTCGCCAGCTCCTTTTCTCCCCTGAGGCTGGCGATCTGGGACCCGGACCACAACAGCAGCGGCTCCAAAAAGTGGATGCCGAAGCGCTCGGCGCGGGCCAGCCCGCGTTCGACGGCGCGTTGTGCTTCCTGAAATTCTCCGAGCACGATCAGACACCTGGCGAGCCAGGCGTCCATCCACAGGTCGATGCGTTCGGAGCTGTCGATGTAGCGGGAGCGGCTGAGACGCTGGCGTGCGTAGACGGGGTCGTCTTGGGCGAGCGCGACCCAGCCGACCGCCATGTCCCGGCGTTGGGCCAACACGGGGGTTTCGCCGGGGAAGGACTGGTCGCCGGTGACCTGTCCGGTGGTGGCGGCCGTTCCGATCATCGCGACGTAGCGTGCCTCCGGGCGCATGCTGGAGCCTGGCACGGCCCACCGGTCAGTGACCTCCGCCCAGCTGATGATCTGCTCGGGGCGCCATTCCAGCAGATTGAGCAGCGCCTGACGGGACGCGACGCGGGCCCGGTCCTGGGGATTGGTGTTGCCTTCTTCTTCGAGCGTGGCCCACGCGCGGGTGATCAGGTCGACGGATTCTGAGCGGCGCCCCTCATGCATGGCGATGTGCCCGCGCAGCGCGTACACGCGGGAGTCGCCGGTGACGGGGGAGAAGGCGTCGGCGTACTGCCGCGCCTGCGGAATGTCTGAGGCGGAGACCAGCGCTTCGATGGAGGAGAGCTGCCGCTCCCTGACTAGGGCGGGGTCCTCCGTGACGCGGGCGGACATCTGGAAGGCGTCGGCGGCGGAGCGCCACCACCCGCCTTCGGCGCGCTCTTCCCCGTAGCGGTTGAGGGCGAGGGCGATGTCTTCGTCGGTGCCCTGCACGCCGAGAGCCTCATGGAGCAGGGCGGCGCTCTCCTGGCCTCGTTCACGGTAGAAGTTGGCTGCCTTCTGGTGCAGCCGGTGAGATTCCGAGGGGCTCAGCAGGGAGCGGACCACCGCGCGGTCGGTGGGGTGGACGAAATTGACCACGTGGTTTTCCGACGGCATGGCACGTTCCAGGATGCCCAGCGAGAAAGCCTTTTCCACCACTTCCTGGTCGTCGCCGGCGAGATATTCGATGAAGTGGCCGGAGGCGACTTCTTCCTCCTGTTTGAGGGCTGCCGCGATGAGCACGAGCCGCATCTGGGGAGAACTGTGCTCGCCGAGGCGCCGGCGGAACGCGGCGTGCCAGGAGCGGGGGATCGGAATGCGAGGGTCGGCGACTTGCCAGTGGTCGGCGGAGCCGGCGTCGAGCACTTCCTTGATCAGGCCGGGCCGGCCGCCGGTGATGGAATGGATCTTGGCGGCGGTGTCGGGGGAGATGTGCGCGCCGACGTGGGCGAGCGCGAAAGCACGGACGTCGTCGACGTCGTACGGGGGCAATCCCACATGCATGTCGGCCATGTCGCGCAACTGCGCCATGGACGGTTCGCCGACTCCGCCGGCGTCATCGAGAGCCGTCAGCACGACCGCGATGCGGGCGTGTTTGAGGGCGCGGGTCACTTCGAAGAGTTCGCGCAGCGAATCCTCGTCCGCCCAGTGAGCGTCGTCGATGACGAGGAGGACGGAAGATTTGGGTTTGTCGAAAGCGGTGAGCAGATCGACGCTCTGCTTTCCCGCCCGATTCAACAGAAATTCAACTACGGCCCCAGACTGTTGTGCGCGCCAAGACAGGGAGGTGACGCGGTAGGACGTCCAGCCCTGACTGTTGGCGAGCAGGTCCTGGAGCAACTCAGTTTTACCGGCGCCGTGCGGTCCGGTGAGCATGATGAACGCCCCGCTCCCTGGTTTCAGCGCCGCCAAAAAGTCCGTCAGGTTGCGAAGAACCTGCACGGGAGAACGGCGGGAACCAGTGATGAGCGAGGGCGTCATGGCAATGCAGGCGGTTTAGCCTTGATCGCCGCCTGCCACGGGCAGGACGCTGCCGGTGATGTAGCTGGCTTCGGGGGAAGCCAGAAACACGATCGGGGCGGCCTGCTCGTCGAGGGTTCCGTACCGCTTGAACAGGGACGAGTTGATCGTCTGGTCGACGATTTCCTGGTACCACTGCTTTTCCCGCTCGCCTTCCGGACCGGGGCCGCGCTGGACCTTACGTTCCGGGGCGAGGGTGCCGCCGGGGGCGGTGGCGACGACGCGGACGTTCTTCTCGGCGGCTTCGAGGGCCAGTGCCGAGGTCAGGGCGTTCACGCCGCCCTTGCTGGCGGCGTACGGGACGCGGTTGACGCCACGGGTGGCGACGGAGGAGACGTTGACGATGGTGCCACCGCCGTTGTCGATGAGCGCCGGAAGCTCTGCGCGCACCGACCACAGGGTGGTGAACAGCGAGCGCGTGACTTCCTTTTCAATTTCTTCGGGGGCGTAGTGCTCGAAGGGCTTGGCCCAGATCGTGCCGCCGACGATGTTGATGGCCACGTCGAAGCCGTCGAAGGCCTCGGTGGCC
>CALZCR010000270.1 GCA_945631445.1 uncultured Corynebacterium sp.
CAGAGGATGAAGACTGGGTCGTCACGGCTCTCCGCCTGAAGTTTGCAACAGCACCTACTGGGCCAGAGAAGCTACAATTCCTGGGTCACCTGCGACGGCGGCTCACCCAATCTAACGGCGGCAACAAAGCCGTAGCGGTTCACGGCACCGCCCCAGAGTGTTGGCTGCTGGTCGAATGGCCCGCCGGAGAAGACGAACCCACCGATTACTGGTTGTCGACCCTGCCCGAGACCACCCCCATCGAGCAGTTGGTGCGCCTGGGAAAGATCCGGTGGCGGATCGAACACGACTACCGCGAACTCAAGCACGGCCTGGGACTCGACCACTTCGAGGGTCGACATTGGCTCGGCTGGCATCACCACACCACACCCGTCACCGCAGCACACCTGTTCATCACCATGAAACGACTGGCCGCCGGCCCAAAAGCACTACCGGCGGCCTGACTTTTTACACGGTGCTCACTGAACTCCAGACCGCCGTCATCCGGTTACTCGACCGCTGTCCCTACTGCCACCGCCCCAGAGACACCTAACAAAGCACTACTAGTGTCCTGCGCCGTTAATTCGTTGTAAGGATCGGGCGATGGAGTCGAGGATGTCCTCGGCCGTTTTAGTCCAGATGAACGGCTTCGGGTCCTCGTTCCACGCCCTCACCCAGTCGCGGAGGTCTTTCTCCAGTGCCTGCACGCTTCGGTGGTCGCTGCGCTGAAGGAGCTCTCGGGTCACCTCGGCAAACACCCGCTCCACCTGGTTGATCCAGGAGGAGTAGGTGGGCGTGAAGTGCATGTGGAACCGGGGGTGCTTGCCCAGCCAGGTCTGGATCGTCGGGTGTTTGTGGGTGGCGTAGTTGTCGCAGATGACGTGCACGTCCAGGCCCTCGGGGACGGTTTTGTCGATCTTGACCAGGAATTTTCTGAACTCCACCGAGCGGTGCTTGCGGTGGACCTGGGAGATCACCGTCCCATCGGCAACGTTGAGTGCGGCGAACAGACTCGTGGTGCCGTGGCGGACATAGTCGTGTGCGCGGCGCTCGGGTGTTCCCGGCATCATCGGAAAGGCCGGCTGGGACCGCTGTAGGGCTTGTACCTGGCTTTTCTCATCGACACACAGCACGACCGCTGACTCCGGTGGGTTCAGATACAACCCGACGATGTCATAAATTTTCTCGGTGAAAAAGGGATCGTTGGAAAGCTTGAACCCCTCCTCCAGGTGGGGCTTGAGTCCGAAAGCCTTCCAGATCCGACCGACCGTGGACTTCGACAGGCCGGATTTCTCGGCCATGCTCGCCCGCGACCAATGGGTCGCATTCGCAGGGGTTGATTCCAGGGTGTCGATGATGACCTGCTCGACCCGGTCGATACCGATCGTCGCGGGCCGACCCGGCCGGGGCTCGTCGACCAGTCCGTCGAGGCGCTTGTCGATGAAGCGGGCCCGCCATTTACCCACCGTCGGCAATGAGATCCCCAACCGACGGGCGACCTCCGAGTTCGATGCCCCGGTTGCGCATTCCAGTACGATCCGGGAGCGGAGCGCGAGGTTCTGGGTGGTTTTGCGTCGCCGGACCCAGCGTTGCAGTTGGTCGCGTTCATCATCGGTCAAGGTCAGTGGGGCTAACGCCGGTCCTCGGTGTGCCATACCCAATTTTACAATGATCCAGCAGCGAATTAACGGCGCAGGACACTAGGCGAGCTTCCCCCAGGGAACCAAACTCCCGGCGATCGTCTGACAGGCCGGAAGGAGTGTCCGGAAGTCGATGTTGATTCCAGTCCCGTCTGATATGACCCATACGGTGCCGCTGACGGGACAATCCATGAGTGAGTTCCTCTGGATAGCCCGGGGGTTGAGTGGGGGTAAGCGGTTCTCCGACAGATCGGACGGACTGTTCTCGCCACGGGCCCCACTGGTGACTCGCGGGGAGAAGCATCAGTGCGTGGGCTTTTCTTCGTGGTCGATGCCGGCGTGTTCCTGGCCCTTCTGGAAGTTGAGCAGGCGAAGCGCGTTCGCGACGACGATGAGGGTGGATCCCTCATGGATGAGCACGACGGCGCCGATATTAAGCCCAAGGAAGGTCGCGATGATGAGGAAAACGACGATGGCGAGGCTGGCGATGAGGTTCTGTCGGATGATCCGGCTGGCGGCCCGGCTCAGCCGGACAGCGAACGGGATGCGTCCGAGGTCGTCGCTCATCAGCGCGATGTCGCAGGTCTCTAACGCGACCGTCGACCCGGCAGCACCCATCGCAATGCCGACGTCAGCGCGGGCCATCGCGGGGGCGTCGTTGACGCCGTCGCCGATCATCGCGATCGGGCGGTATGTCTTGGCCAGGCGCGTGATGTGAGTGACCTTGTCCTCGGGGAGGAGCTCTCCGATCGCCGTGTCGACGCCGACTTCCTGACCTACCGCGTCGGCGACCCGCTGATTGTCGCCGGAGATCATGACCAGATGGCCGACCCCTGTGTCCCGGAGCGCGTTGAGCACCTGGGCGGATTCGGCGCGGGAGGCGTCCATCACTCCCACGACCCCCAGGAAGCGGTCACCACGACGCACGATCATCAACGTCTGCCCAGAGTCGCGGGCTTCGGCGTAGGCCTTGGCCAGCGAGGAGGGCAGTTCAAGCTGCTGTTCGTCGAACATGCGCAGGTTGCCGATTTCGACCCGCTCTCCGTCGATCGTCGCGGTGATGCCGCGGCCGGTGAGTGCCGAGAGGTCGGTGGCCACCAGCCGCCCGGTCTCGGGGACGCGGGGTGCAAGGTCGCGGACGATCGCGGCGGCGAGGGGGTGGTCGCTGAGAGATTCGACCGACACGAGTGTCGGGATCAGTTCCGATTCGGACGTGTCATCGGCGGGAACGAGCGAGGTCACTCGTGGTGTGCCCCACGTGAGGGTGCCGGTCTTGTCGAACGCTATCGCCTCTACTCGTCCGAGTGTCTCGAGCGGGGCACCGCCCTTGACGAGCACGCCGGCACGGGCGGCGCGGGCCACGCCCGCCAGGACTGCGGCTGGGGTGGCGATCGCGAGAGCGCATGGGCTCGCGGCGACGAGCACAGTCATGGCGAGGTAGAAGGCGTCGCGGAACGGCTGCGCGAACGCGAACATCGACACCAGCAGGGTGGCGATGACCCCGAGGATCACGGCGGGCACGTACCAGCGCTGGAACCGGTCGATGAACTGCTGTGTCGGGGACGCAGCCTGGTCGGCGGTGCGAACAAGCTCAACGACCTTGCTCAGTGTCGAGTCAGCGGCGGTCGCGGTGACCTCGATCTCGAGTAGGCCAGACCCGTTCACGGTGCCGGCAAACACTCGATTGGTGGCGGGGAGGGTGCCGACCGTGTGCATCGTCCGTGTGGGGTCGGACACCGGTTCCTTCTCCACGGGGATCGACTCGCCCGTGACTGCTGATTGATCAACGGCGGACATTCCGGAGATCACGAACCCGTCCGAGGGGATGCGGGA
>CALZCR010000271.1 GCA_945631445.1 uncultured Corynebacterium sp.
CAGCGGGGTTTCCACGAAACGGTGCGTCAGCTCCGCCAACGCCAGCGACAAGGCGATGACCGCCACGCCCAGCCACAGCGGCGGGGTCTGGCTGCCCGTCGCGGTGGTCAGGATGATCAGCAACGGCCAGTGCCACAGGTACAGTGGATACGCCACCCCGCCCAGCCAGGTCGCGGGGCGGCTGGCCAACAACCGGGACGTCGCGTTGTCGCCGCCGCCGGCGATGACGAGCACGGCGCCGCCGATCGGCAGCAGCGCGGCCGGGCCCGGAAACGCCAGGGAGACCGGGATGAGGAAACCGGTGAGCGCGATCATGGCCAGGCCGACGGCGGTGGCCGGGCCCGCCAGCCGCGGCGGGATCCGCAGGTACGGCAGGTACAGTGCCAGCACCGCGCCCAGGGTCAGCTCCCACGTGCGCGAGAACGTCGAGTAGTAGTTCGCGGGCGAGCCGATCAGCCCGTCGCGGCAGGCCCAGGCGAACGACAGCACGGTCACGCCGATCAGGATCGGGCCCGCGACCCGGCGCACCCGGGCGTCGTCCCAACCCCGTCGCCGCACGAGCACGGCGAACCCTAGGGCGAAGAAGATGGCGAAGAGGTAGAACTGTCCCTGCACCGACATCGACCACAGGTGCTGCAGCGGCGAGGTGTCGGCGGAGGCCGCCGCGTAATCCGCGTCCTGGCGGATCAACTCCCAGTTCAGGTAGTGAAAGAGGCTGGCGGGCAGCTGCTTGGCCAGCTCGGGGCTCATCAGCTGCGGGACCAACCAGAGAACCAGCGCCACGGTGGCGGCCAACACCACCGACAGGCTGGGGATCAGGCGCCGGAGAGTGCGCCAGATCGGCCACCAGGGGTTTAAGGAAGCGTTGCGACGGATGGCGTAGCGCAACTGCGAGCCGAGGAAGAAATACCCGGACAACAACAGAAAGACGTCGACGCCGCCGGAGACCCGGTCGCCGAAGACGTGGAACAAGACCACCAGCCCGATGGCGACGCCCCGGAGTCCGTTGAGATCCCACCGGTAGGTATGTGAACGGGCAGACATGGCCACCATCCGACCCCATCAAAAGTTCTAGTTTAAAAAATTGCTGAACCAGTGTAGCCCGGGGCGGCCAGCTTCCCCATTCCCAGAGGTGGCGTGAGTTCTCCGCCTTAAAGCTGCGCGAGCAATTCCTCCGAGCGGGCGCGGCCGTCCACGTCGCTCATGCCGCCGGTGACCAGCACTTCGCCGGCGCCGGTGTAGCGCGCGATCTCGCCCAACCGCTCCCCCACTTCCCGCGGAGTGCCGTAGACGGCCGCCGACAGCCGGTCGTGCAGGCGCCCGCGATCTTGCGCGGACAGCGCGGCCTCGTCGAGCTCCTCCACCGGCTTCAGGTAGTCGAAGGCGCCCGTGCGCCGCGACAGGGTGGCCGCCCAGGTCTCGGGCAGCAGCAGGTCGCGGGCGGCGGCGGTGGTGTCGGCGACGGCGACGTCGAGGGAGACGATCACCTTCGGCTCCGGGGCGAAAGCGCTCGGACGGAAGTTCTCCCGGTAATAATCCAGCCCGCGGTGCGAGTCGCCCTCCCCCGCCACAAGGGAGGGCCCGCCGATGATCACGCCGAGGCCCAGCTCCGCGGCCAGGGCCACCGACTTGAAGCCCGCCAGGATCCACACGGGGGTCCGTGCCTGGTTGAAGGGACGAGCGGTGATCTCCGCGGTGCCGTCGAGGTAGCTGAGCATCTCGACGAGGTCGTCGCGGTAGCGGGCCTTGACCTCGCGGGGATCGCCCTGGCGCAGCGCGCGCCGCACCGGGGCGGTGAAGCCGACGGAATTGCCGACGCCGGCGTCGATGCGGCCGGGAAACAGCGCCTCTAAAGTCGCGATCTGTTCGGCGGCCAGCAGCGGCTGGCGGTTCGGCAGCATGATCCCGCCGGTGCCGACGCGGATCGTCGAGGTCTGCGCGGCCACCGCCGCGGCGAGCACCGCCGGCTGCGAGCCGGGGATGCCCGGCACGGCGTGGTGTTCGGCGACCAAGAAACGCTCAAAACCGAGCTTTTCGACGCCCCGGGCGTGCTCGATCACCCCGCGGAGGGTCTCAGATTCACTGAGGCCCGCGATCGTGTTGGCCCGGTCCAGAACAGAAAAGCGCATGCCCCCAGCCTAACCGGGGCTAGTAGGTGGCGTTGCCCGCTTCCCAGGTGTCCCAGTCGATGTTCCAGTGGCCCAGCCCGTCGGTGCCGCTGAGCGTGCCGGCGGTGGTGTTTTTCACGGTCACCGGATCTCCGCGGCGCACGTTCTCCTGGAACCAGGCGGCGTCTTCGGTGGAGACGTTGATGCAGCCGTGCGAGGTGTTGGTGTTGCCTTGCGCGCCCACCGACCACGGGGCGGCGTGGACGTAGATGCCGGAATAGGACAGCTGCGTGGCGTAATCCACCGGGGTGCGGTAGCCGCCGTCCTCGTAGGCGAAGCCGAAGGTGGCGGAATCCATGAGCAGCGATGAGTGCTCGTCGCCGACTACGTAGGTGCCGTTGGGGGTGGCCCAGCGGGTGCCGTCGCGTCCCAGGGACACCGGCATGGAGCGCAGCGCTTCCCCGTTGCGGTAGACCGTCATGGTCTTGGTGGCGTCGTCGACGATGGTCTCCACGTGGTCGCCGACGGTGAAGTTGGTGGCGTTGTCGTCGCTGCCGTAGAGCCCGCCGCCCATGTCAAGGCCGTAGATATCCGCCTCGACGGCGACCTCGGTGCCCGGCTCCCAGAACTCCGCGGGGCGCCAGCGCAGCTCGTTGGCGCTGACCCAGTAGAACGCGCCCTCCGTGTCATTCGAGGTGGTCACCGTGATGGCGTCCTCCACGGCGACGCGGTCGGTGGGCGCGGTGGTGAAGATGAAGTTGATGGCCTGGCCGACGCCGACGGTGGAATCCGGCAGCGGGGCCAGCGCCACCCCGGTCGTCGCCGAGGGCGTGGCGGTGGAAAAGACCCGCTCGGTGGTCTTGCCGTTGGTGCCGGTGGCGGTGAGCGTGTAGGTGCGGTTGTAGCCGAGCGGTTCCGTCGTCGACCAGCTCTGGCCGTCGGCGGAGAGCTCCGCTTCCACGGCCTTGCCGTTTTCATTGGTCATGACGACCTCGTCCAGGCCCTCCGCGTCGCCGGTGACGGTCACCGGCTCGCTGGGGTCGACGCCGGTGGCCCCGTCCTTGACGGAGACTTCCGGCGCGGCGGCAGCCGCGTCCGCGTCTGCCGACGCGGTCTGTTCTCCCAGCTGCGCGCCGGCGGTCTCGACGGTACAGGCCGTCAGGCCGACGACCGAAGCCAAAGCAAGCAACGCCAACGCAGCGTTCCTCTTCATCATTTTTCCCCTCACAACGACTCTTCCCCCGTGGGCTGCGGCCGCACCCTATGGTCCGCCCCCAAATACATAACCTCTGTAGACTATCCGCTCTCCAGTAAGTTTGGAAGTGCCTTCAAGTCCC
>CALZCR010000272.1 GCA_945631445.1 uncultured Corynebacterium sp.
GGACGGCGGCGACCTCCGCGAAGCCCACCGTGGTGCCCCGGCGGTTGACCCCCACGCCCCCGATGAGTCCGAGGACCAACGGGGCGATGACCGCGGCAGCGGCGACGACCCGGGTGCGTCGGCAATACAATCCGGTCAGGCCGGCGCCGACGAGCACGGTCGCCAGCGTCACCAGCGCCGGCCCGCCCCAGACCGAGAGGTTGACCAGGGGGCCGTTTACTTGCCCCCAGGCCAGGCGGAGCCAGGAGAATCCGCCGAAGGGCATGGAGCTGCGCAGGAATTCGACGGCGACGTAGAAGAACGGGAAAGCAAGGAAGCCGTAGCGCCAGCGGGAGATCCACACTCCTCCGGCGCCCGTCAACAAGGCGTACAGCGCGCAGGCGATGCTCAGGGCGATGTACGGCGCCGCGCCGACGAACTCCCCGACCCATGGCAGCAGCAGCAGGTACAGGACGACGGAGTGGACGAAGGCGACCAGGGCGCCCGCCCACAACGGGACTTTGTGTCCCCACGGAGCTAGAGCGGCGTAAAGCAGTCCGACGCCGAGCACGCCTGCGATCCACCAGCCGAGCGGCTCATAGGAGGCGTAGGTGATGAACCCGGATACCGCCGCGGCGAGCAACCGGAGGAGCAGATGCACTACTGCGGGCCCTTCTTGAAGTCGTCGGGGGAAAGGTTGTCGGTCCACTCGCGGATCTCATCCTCGTCGATGACCTCGGCGGATTCCGGCGGTGCGGAAGACTCCGCGTCAGTGAAAGAGCCGTACTGCGTCCGCATGGAGGACATGGGGGAATGTTCGTAGATGCGGGTGCCGAAATCCTCCAGCTTGGCGGTCAGCCGCTTCGCCGCCGCCCCATGCACCAGTTCGCGGGTGGGCGGGAAGATCAGCAGCAAGCCGAGCACGGAGGTGGCGTATCCCGGGATGGAGCTGAGAATTGCGGCGACCATGAGCAGACCCAGGTTGCCGACGGAACGGGCCCGGCGAATCTGTGCGCCGGCGAGGACGCTGCCCAGGAACATCAGGGCGAACATCGTGAAGAAAGCCCCCCAGAATCCCAGCCAGGTCGACACCGCCCAGAAAGCGACGGTTTCGAGCATGATGTATGAGAACACCAGAAGAATGGGCATGGGTATACCCTACCGGGCCAGATGCTCCAGTAACCACCCGGCGTCGTCGGTGAAGTTCCGGAGATAAGGCAGCGCGTGGTTAAGTCCCAGCCCGCCGGGAATCCGGGGGATTTCACTGACTCGCCAGTCGATCTCCGCGCCCGCGGCCGCCCATTCCATGCGCAGGCGGCGCACCGTTTCGTAGGGGACGACGTCGTCGTGGCGAGCGGCCCGCAGCCGCACCGGGATCTGGGGAGCCTTCCCGCCCAGCCGACGTTTCTCCAGCTCCTCCCCCGTGGCGGGCAGGTCCTCGCACAGGTCCCCGAAGGTGACGCCTCGTCGGGTCCATTGGGAGGTGGAGCGCCAGGCGGAGATCAGCAGGGAACCGCCGACGCAGCGTTGGATGTTGTCGAGGAGTTCGCGGAGTCCGGCATCAGTGAGTTCAGTGAAGATCTCCGCCTGGATTTCCTCGGAGGTGACCATGAGTCCGGCGGTGGTGTAGGCGATCACGCTGGTGGCGAGTGTGCCGTCGACGTGGTGCAGGACGTCGATGAGGTCGGCGGGCGGGGCGCCGACGAAGGCCGCGCGCGGGTGGACGTCGGGGGCGTAGTCGGGTTCTTCGAGCATGGCGCCGACGGCCCCGCCGCCTTGGGAGTATCCCCACAGGCCGAGGGGTCGGTCGTCGACGCCGAGGTCCCGGGCGGCGCGGATGGCGTCGTAGAGGGCGCGCGCGGAGGAAGGATGGTCGCAGTACATCTGGACGCCGAGGGCCGGGTCACGCGGGTAGTCGCTGATGATGACGGTCGCGCCGGCGGTCAGCAGCCAGTTGACGGCGGGTTGTTCGTAGGCGGCGATCACGTCCACGGGGTTGCGGAAGGCGTTGACGCCGACGGCGCACGAGTAGGAGGGGTCGCAGTGTGGGGCGACTCCTTGGGTGGAGGGGGCGAGGGCGATGACGGGTCCGCGTGGGAGGCGGGGCCGGAATACGGCGCCGGTGGCGGTCAGGAGCCGGTCGCGGGAGTCGGTGGTGACGTATTCGTAGCGGGTGGAGCTGCCGCGGGCGCCGACGGCGTCGATTTTGTGGTGGTTGAGCAGGGTGCCCGGGGCGGTGCCGGCGAGGTAGGTCGGCGTGGTGAAGCTGGGGTCTTCGGTGGTGCGCTGTGGCTGCGGGCTGAGTTTGAGCGCCCGGGCGGTCAGCCCGTGGGCGGTGTCTTTGAGCAGGGGAACGAGTGAGCGGAGGGTGGTCCGGAGGGTTCCAGATCTGTAGGTCTCGTTCATGGTGTTCTATTTAACTGGTTTAGCGGGGCATGCGCCGCCAGATCGGGCGGGGGACGAGTTTCATGACGGCGGCGAGCAGGGCCAGTTTTTTCGGCACCCAGAAGGTGCCCGGCTGGTTGTCCCGGATGCGCACGGCGACGGCCTCGGCGACGTCGTGGGGGCGCACGGACATGATGGCGGGGGTCATGCCCTCGGTCATGGAGCCGATGACGAAGCCGGGGCGGGCGAGGTAGAGGCCGAGACCGGTGCCGTGGAGGCGGTCGGCCAGCCCTTGGCAGAAGGCGTCGAGACCGGCTTTGGTGGAGCCGTACACGTAGTTGGCGCGGCGTGCCCGCCAGCCGGCGATGGAGGAAAAGGCGACGATGTGGCCGTGGCCCATGTGATCGGCCAGAACCGTGAGCATGGAGATTTGGGCGGTGTAGTCGACGGTGGCGATGTGCGCGGCGTGTGCTTCGTCGGTTTCGGCGCGGCGTTGATCACCCAGGACGCCGAAGGCGACGATCGCAGTGGTGGTCTTCTCCCCTGCCAGACGTTCGGCTTCTTCGACCACGTCGCGGTGGGTGTGCAGGTCGGTGGCCTCGAAGGCCAGGGTGGACACGCTGGCCGCGCCCGGGAAGTCGCCGATCTCGTCGGGGCGCCGGGCGCAGGCCACGACGTGCTCCCCGGTGCAGAGGCGCCGGGTCAGTTCGACGCCGATGTCGCTGGTGCCGCCAAGCAGAAGGATCATGGTTTAGGAGGCTACCTGGTAGCCGGTCATCGACAGGGATCCCATGGTGCGTTTGTCATTGAAGGCGGTGACGGTGTGGTCATCCAGAGCGGCTGAGACGCCGGCGACGTAGGCCAGCGGCAAGAAGTGATCCGGGGTGGGGACGGCGCGGGCGTAGGCGTCAT
This sequence comes from uncultured Corynebacterium sp., assembly GCA_945631445.1. Lineage (GTDB taxonomy): Bacteria > Actinomycetota > Actinomycetes > Mycobacteriales > Mycobacteriaceae > Corynebacterium. The sequence goes on from CALZCR010000272.1 coordinate 3,277, forward strand.
GCTCGAGGAGGGTTTCGACGCGCTCCGGGCTCTCCAACATGAGCTCGGCGGCGGCGTGGTCGAAGGAGTCCGCCCACCCGAAGCCGGTGTCCCCGGCATGCGGCTGGACCATCGACAGGTTGTGCACGACGTTGCCGGAGCCGACGATCAGCACGTTGTGCTCTGTGG
>CALZCR010000273.1 GCA_945631445.1 uncultured Corynebacterium sp.
GAAGGTATCCGACCGGAAGGACTTATCCAGGATGACTTCAGCCATGTCGACCACTGCCGGAGCGCCTGTGCCGGATGCGCATGCCCTCCCGGTAGACCAGGTGTTGGACCGGCTGGGCAGCTCGGTGAAGGGGCTTTCCGCCGGCGCTGTCGCGGACCGACTGGCGGAGCACGGCCCCAACGCCCTCCCCCAGGCCGAGCAAGAGACCTGGTGGCAACGGCTGCTACGGCAGTTCAACGACCCGATGATCTACGTGCTGATCACCGCAGGCGTGCTCACCGCGATCATGGGCCACGTCATCGACACTGCGGTCATCGCCGCCGTCGTCGTCATCAACGGCCTGGTCGGTTTCATCCAGGAAGGAAAAGCCGCGGACGCGCTGGAGTCCATCCGCGACATGCTCTCCCCCGAATCCGAGGTGCTGCGCGACGGCACGTGGGTACAGGTGCCGTCGGAGGAGCTGGTGCCGGGCGACGTCGTCAAACTCCGGGCCGGCGATAAGATCCCCGCCGATCTGCGGCTGCTGGAGGCCGCGAGTCTGCGCACCGAAGAATCCGCGCTGACGGGTGAGTCCCTCACCGCCGAGAAGTCCCTCGCCGCAGTCGACGAGGCGGCCGGCGTCGGGGATCGCCCGTCCATGGTCTTCTCCGGGACGACGGTCGCCGCCGGATCAGGCGTGGGCGTGGTCGCCGTGACCGGTGCAGGCACCGAGATCGGCCGCATCACCGGCATGATCCAGGACGTCGAGCAGGTGGAGACACCCCTGACGAAGGCGATGGGCAAGTTCTCCTCGATCATCGCCGTCATCGCCCTTGTCCTGGCCGTGCTCATGGTCCTGGTCAGTTGGTTGCTGTACCGGACCGGCTGGGCCGACCTGCTCATGAGCGCCATCGGCTTCGCCGTCGCCGCCATCCCCGAAGGCCTTCCCGCCGTCATGGCCATCACCCTGGCGCTGGGGGTGCAGAAGATGGCGGGCCAGAACGCCATCACCCGCCGCATGAATTCAGTCGAGACCCTCGGTTCCGTCACCACGATCTGCTCAGACAAGACCGGAACCTTGACCCGCAATGAAATGACCGTGCAACACGTACTGACTCGGGCACACACCTACCAGGTCTCCGGCGTCGGTTACGCCCCGGAAGGATCAGTCGCCGTCGACGGGGAACCCGCTGCCCTCGCCGAGCACCGGGACCTCGCCCTCATCGCCGAAGTCGCCGCCTATGCCAACGACTCTGCGGTGCGGCAGACAGAAGACGGAGCCTGGAAACTCGCCGGCGAACCCACCGACGGCGGCATCAAGGTCTTCGCCCTGAAAACCGGTTGCGAGGACAACGGCTCCCGCCTCGCCACCGTTCCTTTCGACTCCGAGCACAAATACATGGCCACCCTCGACGACCTCGACGGCGACGTCTTCCTCCACCTCAAAGGCGCCCCCGACCGGCTCCTGGATCGCAGCTCCGCCCAGATTTCCGCGGACGGCTCCACGGAACCGCTGGATCGGGCATTCTGGGAAGACGCCGTCGATGAGCTCGGCGGCCACGGACTACGCGTGCTCGCCGCCGCCCGCCGTGACGCCACCCACGCAGATCGAGTGAGCAACGCGGACGTCGACGAAGGCGGATTCACCTTTATCGGGCTGTACGGCATCATCGACCCGCCCCGCGAGGAGGCCATCGAAGCGGTCCGCATCGTGCAGGACGCCGGCATCCGGGTGCGCATGATCACCGGCGACCACGCCTCCACCGCGACGGCGATCGCAAAAGAAGTGGGCATCGCCGACGGCGGCACCATCACCGGCCCCGAACTGGAATCCGCCAGCGACGAGGACCTCCAGCGGATCGTCGCCGACACGACCGTGTACGCCCGCACCTCCCCGGAGCACAAACTCCGCTTGGTGCAGGCACTCCAACGCAACGGGGAAGTCGTCGCCATGACCGGCGACGGCGTCAACGACGCCCCCTCCCTCAAACAGGCGGACGTCGGCGTGGCCATGGGCGTCAAGGGCACGGAGGCCACCAAGGACGCCGCCGACATCGTGCTCGCCGACGACAACTTTGCGACGATTTCCCGGGCCGTCAGCATGGGCCGCAACATCTACGACAACCTCAAGAAGGCGATCGTGTTCATGCTGCCGACCAACGGCGCACAGGGACTGGTCATCTTCGTCGCCATGCTGCTGGGGATGACGCTGCCCATCACTCCCCTGCAGGTGCTCTGGGTCAACCTGATCACCGCGGTGACGCTGTCGCTGGCCTTGTCCTTCGAGTCGGCGGAACCGGACATCATGAAGCGGAAACCACGTGACCCGGACGCCTCGTTTCTGGATTCCGAGGCGATCCTCAGGATCCTCTATGTCTCCCTGCTGCTGGGCGGGGCGACGACGCTGGTGTTCGAATGGGCGATCTCCGCCGGCGCCCAGCTAGACGTGGCGCGCACCTGGGCGGTCAACACCCTCGTCATGGGCCAGGTCTTCTACCTTTTTACCGCCCGCTTCTCCCGGGTCAGCGCCCTGCGCAAAGAACTGTTCACCACCAACCCGATCTCCTGGCTGTGCGTGGGGGCCATGCTGGTGTTGCAACTGGCCTTCGTGTACCTGCCCTTCGCGCAGGTGGCCTTCCAGACGACGGCCGTATCTCTGCAGTCCTGGCTCCTCTCGGTCACCGTCGGGGCGGTGATCTTCGCCGCCGTGGAGATCGACAAGGCCCTCCGCCGGGGCGCGGAGACCCGGCGCGCCACCGTGTGAGGGTCCGGGCGGCTCAGTCACTCACGTGCCCTTGACGTTAAGCACCTGACGTAGCTCATGGACGATCTCGACGAGGTCGACGGCGTCTGCCATGACCTGGTCGATGTCTTTGTAGGCCGCGGGGATTTCATCCACCCATTGCGCGCCGGGCCGGTAGACGATGCCTTTCATGGCGTGGTCGAGGTCGGCGGCGGTGAAGTGTTTTTTGGCTTGGCGACGGGACATGACTCGGCCGGCGCCGTGGGGCGCGGAGTAGAGGGCGTCGGCGTTGCCTTTGCCGCGGGTGACATAAGAGCGGGTGCCCATGCTGCCGGGGATCAGGCCCATGACGCCGTCGCGGGCGTCGATGGCTCCTTTGCGGGTGAGCCAGAGGTCTGTGCCGTGGAGGGGGATTTTCTCGGTGTAGTTGTGGTGTGTGTTCACTCGTCGTACCTCCACGTCGTGTGGGGCGTCGCCCATGAGGCGGGCGAGTTGGCTGACGAAGCGGTCCATCATCTCCTCCCGGTTGAGCAGAGCGAACCTCTGGGCCCAGCGCAGCTCCGTGAGGTACTGGTCGAACTCCGGGGTGTCTTCGGTGAGGTAGGCGTGGTCCTGGTCGGCGAGGGTGATGTTCTGCTTCTTCATGAGCCCGCGGGCGATCTTGATGTGTTTTTGGGCGATCTTGTTGCCCACCCCTCGGCTGCCGGAGTGCA
>CALZCR010000274.1 GCA_945631445.1 uncultured Corynebacterium sp.
CTGTTTACGAGCTGCCGGAACTTGATTACGCCTACGACGCCCTCGAGCCGCACATCTCGGCCGAGATCATGGAGCTGCACCACTCCAAGCACCACGCCAACTACGTCGCCGGCGCCAACGCCGCACTCGAGGCACTGGAGAAGCTGCGCGAGGAAGGCACCAACCAGGACGCCGTGCGCGCCCTGTCCAAGAACCTGGCGTTCAACCTGGGTGGCCACACCAACCACACCATCTTCTGGAAGAACCTCTCGCCCAACGGTGGCGGCGAGCCGACCGGTGAGCTGGCTGAGGCCATCAACCGCGACTTCGGTTCCTTCGAGAAGTTCAAGGACCACTTCTCCAACGCTGCACTCGCACTGCACGGCTCCGGCTGGGCAGTGCTGGGCTACGACCACATCGCCGATCGCCTGATCATCCAGCAGCTGACCGACCAGCAGGGCAACATCTCCGTGGACTTCACCCCGCTGCTGATGCTGGACATGTGGGAGCACGCGTTCTACCTGCAGTACAAGAACGTCAAGGCCGACTACGTCAAGGCCGTCTGGAACGTCTTCAACTGGGACGACGTCGCCGCACGTTACGCCGACGCCAAGAAGTAAAACGACGTAACTTCTCTCTGCCAGCCGCCCGCCCCGAATCGGGGGAGGGCGGCTTCCCGGCTTTCCGGCCCACGTGATGCACCATAGACCCCATGAGTGAGGAGAACTACCGAGGGCTACGGCAGGGCCACCGAGACTACCGACGGGCCACCTTGGCCATGCTCGCGGTGGGCCTGGCGGTGTTCAACGCCCTGTACGCCACCCAGGCGATGCTGCCGATGCTGACCGCCGACCTGGAGGTCTCCCCCACGGCGGCGGCCCTGACCGTGTCCGCGGCGACGGGTGCGCTCGCCGTCTGCATCGTGCCGGCGTCGATCCTCTCCGAACGCTACGGCCGCGGCCGGGTGCTGATCATCTCCGCCCTGGCCGCCACCGCGGTCGGCCTGCTGCTGCCGCTGGCGCCCGACGCCGGCACCCTGATCGTCATGCGCGCGGTGCAAGGCGCGTTGATCGCCGGCACCCCGGCGGTGGCGATGACCTGGCTGAGCGAAGAAATGGACCAGCGCGACTTGGGCCGGGCGATGGGGCTCTACATCTCCGGCAACACCCTCGGCGGACTGTCCGGCCGCCTGATTCCCGCGGGCCTGCTGGAGTTCACGTCGTGGCGGTGGGCGTTGTTCATCACCGCCGCCGTGGCGCTGGTCTTCGCGGTGGTCACTGCGCTGGCGCTGCCGACACAGCGCCGCTTCACGCCCCGGCCCATCACCTTGCGGCACGAGGCCGCAGCCATGGCCGGTCACCTGCGCACGCCCCGGCTGGTCGCCTTGTTCGCGGTGGCCTTCGTCGGCATGGGCGTGTTCGTTTCGGTGTACAACTTCTTCGGCTTCCGCCTCATCGACGACTTCGGCCTCTCCCCCGCCCTCGTGGGCGCCGTGTTCGTGATGTATCTCGCCGGCACCTGGTCCTCGGCGCGCGCCGGCGTGCTCTCCGACCGGGTGGGGCGGGGCACGGTCATGCTCGGCGGCGCCGCCGGCATGTGGCTGGGGCTGTGGGCGGTCGCCGCCGGGTGGTTGTGGCTGGCGTTGGTGGGGCTGTTCGTGTTCACCGCGAGTTTCTTCGCCATGCACTCGACCGCCTCCAGCTGGATCGGCGTCATCGCCACCGAGAACCGAGCGGAGGCCTCGAGCATGTACCTGTTCTGTTATTATACCGGGTCGTCGCTGATCGGCGGTGCTTCTGGCTGGGCTTTCAGTGCGCTGCCCTGGACCGGTTTCATCGCGGTGTTGACGGCCGTGCTCTTCGTGGCGGTGGCCGTCGCGGCCGTCATGGCGGCGCGCGAACGGCAGCGCTGAGACGCTTCACCCGCCCCGGCTTTTTGACCGGGAAATGACGTTTTTAATGTAGTAACGTTGATCCGCATGAGCCAGCAGCTTCCGACCAAAGAGTGGCGCTCCGACACCTGGCACCGCAAGGCCGCCCGGCCCGTCACAGTGTGGATGGCCATTTTCCTCGTCGCCGGTGTGACGCACCTCTGGATCCCCGAATACCGCTGGGTGCTCATCCATATCTTCACCCTCGGCGTGCTCACCAACTCGATTGTGCTGTGGTCGCAACACTTCACGGAGAAGTTCCTCCGGCAACGCCTGCCGGACTCGGCCCGCCCCTGGCAGCTCCGGCGCACCTATCTGCTCAACGCCGGCATCGTCGTCACGATTCTGGGCGAGGTCCTCGTCTACTGGTGGGAGCGGCACTGGATCCTCACCCAGATCGGCGCCGCAGCCGTGGCCGTGGCGTTGGGTTGGCATGCCGTGGTGCTGGCCCAGCAGTGGCTGCGCTCCGAGAAAAGCAAACGCTTCCGGACCGCGGTCTTCGCCTACGTGCTCTCCGGGTTCGCGCTACCGGTCGGCGCCGTCTTCGGCGCCCTCCTATCCATGGGGTTGCCCGATGAGCTGCACCTGCAGCTGTTGATGGGGCACACCGTGATCAACCTCGGCGGGTTCCTCGGGCTGGCCGCGGCCGGTTCCCTGACGGTGCTCTTCCCGTCCATCTGGCGCATCAACGGCCTCAAGGACCGGTCGGTGCCCATGATCTGGCTGTTGAGCATCGGCGTCGTCGCCGCGACAGTCGGCGGAATCCTCGACTCCGGGCTCCTCGCCGGCGGTGGGCTGATGGTGTACGCGGCCGGCTGGATCGTCGGGTTCCAGGCCTGGCTCACCAACGTCCTCGACGTGGCCAAGGACCCCCGCGACCGCATCACCTACCCATCGGCGTCCATCCTGCTGGCCGTCCTCTGGCTGATCGGCGCGGTGGTCTTCTACGCCGTGCAGCTGATCGCCGCGGGTTCGGAGATCTACCTGGTGGACTTGCCGACGATGCCGCTGCTCATCGGCTTCGCCGCCCAGCTGCTCATCGGCGTGATGAGCTACCTGTTGCCCACCACCATGGGCGGCGGCCCGGCTCCCAAGCGGGCGGGCCTGGCGGAACTCAACCGGGGCGGGCTGTTCCGGCTGACCCTGATCAACCTGGGCTTCATCTTCTGGCAGCTGGCGGACAATTCCTGGCTCAAGGTCGTGCTCAGCGTGCTGGTCTTCGGATCCTTCGCGGCCTTTGTCCCGCTGCTGCTCCGCTCGGTGAAGTCGCAGAAGGCGGTGCTGCTGAAGGAAAAGGACTTCCCGCGCCCGGAACAGCCCACCACTCCGTGGGGCCAGGTCACCGCGGGCATAGCGGTGCTGGCGTTGATTCTCGCGCTCTTCGGTGGCCTGAAGGAGACCGGCGGGACTGCCGCGGTGGCGCCCACCGGCACCGAGGAGGTCACCGCCGTGGACGTCCGTGCCGTCGGCATGGCCTTCGACCCGGCGGTCGTGGAAGTCCCCGCGGGCCACCAGGTGATCATC
>CALZCR010000275.1 GCA_945631445.1 uncultured Corynebacterium sp.
AGCTGTGGCTGACCCCCGCCGGCGCCCCCGCCCCCGAGCCGCCGGCCCAGCCCGGCCGCCCGACGCTGTCCGTTCAGGTGGACCCTGCGTGGCTGGCTGACCTGAGCGTGGGCAGCGAACTGCGGCTGGTCGACGTCCGCGACTCCAAACGCGTCTTTTTCGTCCGCGACGTCCAGGACGTGGACGGGGTGCGCTGCGCCTACGCCGAAGGCGAACAAAACGCCTACCTGGCCAACACCACCCTCATCGAGCACGACTGGCAGCGCACCCGGGTCGCCGGCGTCGAGGCCAGCGAGCAAAAATTGCGCCTGACCACGGGAGACCGGCTGACCCTGACCACCGACCAGGCCCCGGTCGACCCCTCGCAGGCGGAGCGCCACATCATCGGCTGCACCCTGCCAGAGGCCGTCGAAGCCATCCAGGTCGGGGAGAAGGTGCTCTTCGACGACGGCGCCATCGCCGCCGTGGCCACGGCCAAAGACACCGTCGGCGAGCACACCGAAGTCACCCTCGAGATCACCCGCGCCGGCCTCGGCGGCACCAACCTGGCGGCCCACAAAGGCATCAACCTGCCCGACACGGAACTGCCGCTGCCCAGCCTGACCGACGAGGACCTCGCAGCCTTCCGCTTCGTCGCCCGGCACGGAGACATCGTCAACGTCTCCTTCATCCGCAACGCCGAGGACGTCGCCGACGTCCTCGACGCCCTGGCCGAGATCGCCGACGAGATCGAGGCCGAGTCCGGCTCGGCGGCCGGCGACCGGGCCCGCGGACTGGGCGTCGTGCTCAAAATCGAGACCATCCCCGCCTACGAACAACTGGGCTCCGTGCTGTTGGAAGGCATGCGCCACCCGAACCTGGGGATCATGGTCGCCCGCGGCGACCTGGCCGTCGAACTCGGCTTCGAGCGCATGGCGGAGGTGCCGCGCTTCATCATGAACCTGGCCGAATCCGCGCACGTGCCCACCGTCATGGCCACCCAGGTGCTGGAGTCCCTGGCCAAGTCCGGACTGCCCACCCGCGCGGAAATCACCGACGCCGCCTACGCCCTGCGCGCCGAGTCCGTCATGCTGAACAAAGGCCCCCACATCAACGACACCATCGCCATCCTCAACCGGATGTCCGCCAAACTGGGCAACAGCCAACGCAAAAACCGCATCCAGCTGCGCAAGATCGACAGTTGGGAAAACACGCTGTGAAGATCGTCTCGCACCGCGGCAACTCCCCGGGCTTCGCGGAACTGACCCCGGCCGCCTTCGAACACGCCCTGAACCTGCCCATCCACGGCGTGGAATGCGACGTGCGCATCAGCGCCGACGGCGTAGTCGTCGTCCACCACGACGTCACCGTCGACCGCACCTCGGACGGCACCGGACCCGTGGCCGAGAAAACCCTGGCGGAGCTGCGCGAACTCAACATCGGCACCGACGAAGACCCCCAACGCATGCTCACCCTCGACGAACTGCTGGCCATGGTCGCCGACGCCGGGGACAAACACCTCTACCTGGAGATCAAAGACCCCCTGCTGACCAACCAGGTGATCGAGGAGCAGGTGGCGCTGCGGCTGCGCCGCGCCGGGTTGCTCGCCGACCCGCGGATCCACGTCATCTCTTTTTCGCATTCGGCGATGCGGCGCATGGCGCGGTTGACCCCGGAACTGGAGCGCTACTACTTGCGCCATGACCGGGAGGTCCGCTTCAACCGGCGGGACGTCCTGCTGTCGCGCCCGACGGGCCTGGGTTTGTCCATCCGGGCGGCGCGCGCCCGGCCGACGTTGGTGGGTTCGCACGGGCTGCCGAGTTACCTGTGGACGGTCAACGACGCCGAAGACATGCGCTTCGCCGAACAGTTGGGGGTGGATGTGCTGGCGACAGACGATCCGCAGCTGGCCCTGGCCGTCCTCGACGGCGCCGGGCCTGTAGATTAGGCGCATGGCCAAGAAGAACCGTAAGAACAACGACGCGCTGCCCGAGGGCATGAGCCGCCGCCAGGCGAAGCTCGCCGCCCGCGCCGCCGAGCGCGCCGCCTTAGAAAAAGACCCCCGCCCCTTCGCCGGCTTCACGGCAGAGGCCGAGTTGGTGGCCCTGCAGGAGTTCATCGCCTCCGGGTACGCGAAGCTGGACGTCAAGGGCGCCGACCGCGACATCTACGTGTGCAGCATCCTGCCCGGCGCCGGCGCGGTACAGGTCCGCGACTCCGAGTTCGGCGGCGACGCCTTCGTCGCCCTGCAGGTCAAGGGCCGTTCCCACAACCCGGGCCGCGACCTGGCGTACGCGCTGAACTGGGCGAAGGACGCCCGCCCCGGCGAGAGCCTGCAGTCCACGGTGGCGGACGGCGCCCAGCCGGAGCTCTCTGAACTGATCGCCACGGACGCGGAGTTGGACGTGCAGGTCCAGGATGACTTCAACTGGTGGGTCCCGGAGAAGGCGGACGTGCCCGTCGAGGTCCAGCACGCCATTCAGCAGGCCAACGACACGGTCGTCATCACCCGCCGCATCGAGGCCGACGTGCCGGGCGCGGCCTGGTTCGCGGACCAGGGCGGCGGCAAGACCTACGTCCGGTGGGTGCGGGTCGATGACAACGAGCCTGCCCTGCTCAACGCCTTGGCCCGCATCGCCGCCGCCGGGGAGCTGGCCTTCGGCGAGGACACCAAGTTCGCCGGCGTGTTCCGCACCCACGGCCTGGTCGTGCCGGTCTGGGACCTGCCGGAGGACGCGCAGCCGCAGGACTACGCCGCCGAGCTGGAGCGCGTGGACGGGTTGATTTCCGTGGAGTTGGGCAACGACGCCCAGCTGAACCCGGAGGAGCGCAAGCAGCTCGAAAACATCAAGTCCCGCCAGGTCACCATCCGCTGACCGGCGACGCCTCAGCCTGCTCGCGCCACGCGGCCCCTTCCTGGGGCGCGTGGCGCGTGTCGTTTGGGGCCGGGTCAGGCGTCGTCCGGGATGAGGCGCTCGGCGGCCGCGAGCAACGCCTGCTTTTGCGGTCCCGACATCGTCACCAGGTTGAGCTGGTCGCCGGCCCACAGCCCGTCGGCGATCAGCTGCACCAGGTAGCGGGCGGTGGCGTCGTCGTCTTCGCCGACGTCATCCAGCGGCGGGTTCCACTTGTCGAGCACCTCGCGCCAGATTTGGGCGTGCACGGGATGGTCGAGGGCGTCGAGGGAGACCAGCAGGTCGCTGCGGGTGGCCCGGTGGGCCGCCATCGCGAGGTTCCCGCGCAGCCGCTGCGCCGGGGTGGCTTCCTCGGCGGGGCAGCCGACGATGTGCTCGAGCCGGGCGTTCCAGTCCTCGGCCATGTATCGGTGCAGCTCGGTGATCATGTCCTCGCGGGAGGGGAAGTGGTAGATCAGCCCGGACTTGCTCAGCCCGCTGGCCTGGGAGACGGACTCATAGGTCACCGCCGACAACCCGGACTTCTCGACGATC
>CALZCR010000276.1 GCA_945631445.1 uncultured Corynebacterium sp.
GGGACGAGGCGATGGGTGTGGCCGCGGGCTTCACCACCAACCCCGCGGTCATCTCCTATCTCAACGGCCAGACCGGCACCGAACTGCCTGGCCGCGGCTACGCGACGGTGTATCCGACGGCGATGATCGGCAAGATCGTGGCCTCCCAGGTGCTCGTCGTCTTGTTGTTGTGATTAGGGTTGTGTCCCATGAACGCCACTCTCAAAACCCTCGTCGGGGCCATCGCCGCCATCTGGATCGTGCTGCTCGCGGGCATGGTCATCCTGGCACAGGGCAATCCCTCGGAAACCCGCTTCGCCGACGGCGGTCTGGAAGGGACCGTCGCGGAGGTCGAAGACCTGAACCTGACCGCCACCGCCGTCGCCCCCGCCGACGTCTACGGCGAAGAGTTCGCCTTCGCCGCCTTCATTTGCCCGGGCATGACCGAACAGGACATCTCCGAGTTCTACGGCGTGGACGCCTCCGCCCTGGAGCTGGACGGCGCGGTCCCGCAGGACCTGAACTACCTGATGCTGGTGCGTCAGGACGGCACCACCGAATACGACGCCATCGCGCGTGACGCCATCGACCTGTGCACGGCCCAGACCTACCCGGTCCCGGCCAACGCCCTGGTGCCGTTGGCGCAGACCGAGCAGGGCGGTTGGCAGTTGCTGGTTTAGAGTTGGAGGCGTGCTAGTTCTCGCCATCGACACCGCCACCTCCGACCTCGTCACCGGGCTCGTGGACACCGACACCGGCCAGTCCCGCGATCTGGTGAGCTCCACGCGCAACCACAACGAGAATCTCGTGCCCGCCATCCAGCGGCTGCTCGCCGAGGCCGACGTGACCTTCGCCGACGTGGGCGCCGTGGTCGTCGGCCACGGACCGGGGCCGTTCACCGGGCTGCGCGTGGGCATGTCCACCGCTTCGGCCATCGCCCACGCCGCCGGGATCCTCGTGCACGGGGTGGGCACCCATGACGCGATCGCCCGGCGGCTTCAGGGCCGGGTGCTGGTGGCCACCGACGCGCGCCGCAAGGAAATCTACTGGGCCACCTACGACGCCGGCGTGCGCACGGCCGGCCCCGACGTGGTCAAACCCGCCGAACTCGTTCTGCCGCACGGGGTGGAGACGGTCTCCGTGCCGGAGCGGCTGGCCGAGCAATTCGACGTCGAGGCCGATTACGTCGACCTCAGCCCCCGGGCCGCCGGCCTGGTCGCCTGCGCGGACCTGTCCGCTGAGCCCGCCCCGTTGCAGCCGGCCTACCTGCGCCGCCCCGATGCGGTGCCCCCGAAGCCGACGCCGAAATCGCCCGCGATCCCGGAGGTGGAGGTGTGATTCTGCGACGGTTGACCCGCGCCGACGCCACCCGCTGCGCCGAGATCGAGGAGCAGCTCTTCGCCGGCGACGGTCCCTGGCCCCGCGACGTGTTCCTCGTGGAGCTTTCCGCCCCGCACAACTTCTACGTCGGGGTGGAAGAAAACGGGCGTTTGCTCGGTTACGCCGGGATAGCGATCCTCGGGCCGAAAGACGACCCCGAATTCGAGGTCCACACCATCGGCGTCGACCCGGCCCACCAGCGCCGCGGCGTGGCCAGGATGATGATGGACCAGCTCGTCCACGTCGCCGACGACCGCGACGGCCAGATGTTCCTCGAGGTGCGCACCGACAACGACGCGGCCATCGCGATGTACGAGGCCTACGGCTTCACCATCCTGGCCACGCGCAAAAACTACTACCCGGCGTCCCGCGCTGACGCTTACACCATGATCCGGAAATCCAGGAGTGAAAGATGATCATCTGCGGAATCGAGTCCTCGTGCGACGAGACCGGCGTGGGCGTGGTGGAACTGGCCGAGGACGGCACGATGACCGTGCTGGCCGATAAGGTCGCCTCCTCCATGACGCAGCACGCCCGCTTCGGCGGCGTCGTCCCGGAGATCGCCTCCCGCGCCCACCTGGAGGCGCTGCCGCAGGTCATGACGGCCGCGCTGGCGAAGGCGGGCGTGACCAAGCCCGACGCCGTCGCCGCCGCCGTCGGCCCCGGCTTGGCCGGCGCCCTGCTGGTCGGCGCGTCCGCCGCGAAGGGTTACGCCGCGGCTTGGGGCGTGCCCTTCTACGGCGTCAACCACCTCGGCGGGCACGTCGCCGTGGCCAACCTCGACGGCGCCTCCCTGCCGCACTCGGTGGCGCTGCTCGTTTCCGGCGGGCACACCCAGCTGCTGGAGGTCGAGGCCGTGGGCAAGCCCATGCGCGAGCTGGGGTCCACGCTTGACGACGCCGCCGGCGAGGCCTACGACAAGGTCGCCCGCCTGCTCGGGTTGGGCTATCCGGGCGGGCCGGTGATCGACAAGCTCGCCCAGCGAGGGGAGGCGTCGATCAAGTTCCCCCGCGCCCTGATGCGCGCGGAGGACTCCCGTGGCGAGCACCGCCACAACTTCTCCTTCTCCGGGCTCAAGACTTCGGTCGCTCGCTATGTGGAGGCCGCCGAAAGAAACGGCGAAGTCATTTCCGTGGAGGACGTCTGCGCCTCCTTCCAAGAGGCCGTCGCCGATGTGCTGACCACCAAGGCCGTCCGCGCCTGCCAGGACGTCGGCGCGCAGACGTTGCTGCTGGGTGGGGGAGTGGCCGCCAACTCCCGGCTGCGGGGTTTGGCGCAGGAGCGGTGCGACGACGCCGGCATCGAATTGCGGGTGCCGCGGTTCAACCTGTGCACAGACAACGGCGTGATGATCGCGGCGCTGGCCGCCCAGCTCGTCCACGAAGGCGCCGAGGCCTCCTCCTTGGCCGCCGGCACCGACCCTTCCTTGGAGGTGGAGGTCCCGCTGGTGAGCTAATCGCTCGCTGACTTTCAGCGCTTCCTGTTTGGACGATCAAGCAATTACTTCTATAACGGTTGCCTGATAACTTCCCGGCTATCTGTGTATGAGCGCTAAGGGGGTGCCTCGCGTAATCTGAGGTGAGCTTCCACGTAGCTTTAATGAGTAACGGAGACACTTGTGATTAATGGACTTCTCGTCGACCCTGACCTGTCCCACCGGAGGATTTCCTTCGGCAAGGACAACGTCGCCCAGTTTTTGCACGGCACCAGTCCGGAGTCGATCGAGGTGGTGTTCAAAGAAGGCGGCACGAGACTGTCCGCGCTTTTTAGCCCTGAGGCCCGTGCCCACGAGATGGACCCGAACCCGGTGGTGTCGTTGGGGGTGAGTCGGGCCCGGACGGGAAACTCGGCCTTCTTCACGGATCCGACGACCGGGGTCTGTGGCCCGGCGGTCATCGTGGGCCGGGACGGCGGGGCCCTCACGGAGGAAGAGGCGGAGGAGGTCGCGGACGGCGTGCGGGCCGCCGAAAATTACTGCCAGGATTACCCGGACGAGTACGTGCTGTGGCGCAATGCGGTGCGCAACCTGGGGCGGATGGACGCCTAAAACCAGTTGGCAGACG
>CALZCR010000277.1 GCA_945631445.1 uncultured Corynebacterium sp.
CGCATCGTCGCCGGCGGTGCGGGACTGCTGCGAGTAGTCCTCGACCTCGACGTCGATGCCCAGCTTTTCCAGGGCGTTGGCGTAGGCGGCGATCGGGCCGTTGCCGTGGCCCTCGATGACGGTTTCCTCGCCCTGGTGGTTCACGGTGGCGGTGATGGTGGCGTTCTCGACTCCGGTCTCGGAGTTGTCGACCTTCGCGGAGATCAGCTCCACGGCGTCGGAGCGGTCCAGGTACTCGGTGGCGAAGATGTCCCACATGTTCTTGGAGTTGACCTCGCCGCCCTCGGAGTCGGTGACTTCCTGGACGACTCGGGAGAAGTCGACCTGCAGGCCGCGGGGCAGGTCCATGCCGTGGTCGGTCTTCATCAGGTAGGCCACCCCGCCCTTGCCGGACTGGGAGTTCACGCGGATCACGGCTTCGTAGTCGCGGCCGACATCCTTCGGGTCGATCGGCAGGTAGGGCACCTCCCAGACGGTGTCGCGCAGCTCTTCCCAGGCGACCTCGGTGCTGTCGGAGCCCGGGCGGTACTCGGCGGCCATGGCGTCCAGGCCCTTGTTCACGGCGTCTTGGTGGGAGCCGGAGAAGGCGGTGAAGACCAGCTCGCCGCCGTAGGGGTGGCGCTCGTGCACGCGCAGCTGGTTGCAGTACTCGACGGTCTCGCGGATCTGGTTGATGTCGGAGAAGTCGATCTGCGGGTCGACGCCCTGGGTCAGCATGTTCAGGCCCAGGGTGACCAGGTCGACGTTGCCGGTGCGCTCGCCGTTGCCGAACAGGCAGCCCTCGATGCGGTCGGCGCCGGCCAGGTAGCCCAGCTCAGCGGCTGCGACGCCTTCGCCGCGGTCGTTGTGCGGGTGCAGCGACAGGATGATGGCGTCGCGCCGGGCGAAGTTGCGGTGCATCCACTCGATCTGGTCGGCGTAGATGTTCGGGGTGATCATCTCCACGGTGGAAGGCAGGTTGATGATCATGGGATTGTCCGGGGTGGCGCCCATGATCTCGACGACGTCGTCGCAGACCTCCAGGGCGAAGTCCAGCTCGGTGCCGGTGAAGGACTCCGGCGAATACTGCCAGCGCCAGTTGGTGTCCGGGTAGTCCACGGCGATGGACTTGATCAGCTCGGCGGCGTCGGTGGCCATCTTCTTGATGGCGGCCTTGTCCTTGCCGAAGACCACGCGGCGCTGCAGCTTCGAGGTGGAGTTGTAGAAGTGGACGATGACGTTCTGCGCGCCCTCGCAGGCCTCGAAGGTGCGGCGGATCAGATGTTCACGAGCCTGCACCAGCACCTGGATGGTGACGTCGTCCGGGATCATGTTCTTTTCGATGATTTCGCGCACGAAGTCGAAGTCCGTCTGCGACGCCGAGGGGAAGCCGACCTCGATTTCCTTGTAGCCCATCTTGACCAGCAGTTCGAACATGCGGCGCTTGCGCTCCGGGCTCATCGGGTCGATCAGCGCCTGGTTGCCGTCGCGCAGGTCCACGGCGCACCACTGCGGGGCGCTGGTGATCTTTTTGTCCGGCCAGGTGCGGTCCGGCAGGGAGACCGGCTCGACCTCCTGGTCGAAAGACAGGTAGCGGTCCACCGGCATGGAGGACGGCCGCTGTTTGTTCCACGCCGGCTGGTCAGCCGGGATGTCGCCGCTCGGGGTGCGGATGTCGGAGGGGGCGGAGATGAAAGCGTCGTTCGGGCTCATGATTTTTCCTTCATTCTGATCTGTGTCGGCTACCAGGGGCCGGAGATGGCCCTCACTGTAATAGCTTTCTGAATGTCACCGCTGCGTCAGGCAGCGGCGCCAGCGACCGGCGACACCGAACTCCGCGACGGGGTGCCGGTCGCTGAGTTACAGGACCTGAGACCCGCCGCGGCGAAGAAGGAGTAGGTTCGCGCGGGAGAACATGTTTTTGATGATACACCCTGCGGGGAGGGCGGCAAGGCCCCGCGGGCAGAAAAACAGCCTCCCGGACGGGTCGGCGTCGCTGCGCCGGGGGTCTCCCGTCCGAGAGGCTGAGGTAAAGCGTGGGCTAGACGACGAGGAAGGAGCTCAACAGATCGGCGCTGCCGCTATAACCGGAGAGCGTGGCGATGGCGTTGAGGATGGAAAAGACGGAAGAGAGCAGATCCATGGCGACCCTTTCATTGCAGGAATGGTGACCCGGCCATCATAACCCGCGTAGGGAGGGTAAGGGGAGCGGTTTGGGGGTGATCGCGTGCCCGCGAAAGATCAGACGGCGCCTTTGCGCGCCAGCATCACGGTGGCCACGATCATGGCCAGCAGCGCCAGCGCCAGCCACAGCCAATTCCAGCCGGAGACCCGGAAGGTCTCGCCGAGCACCAGAAAGCCCAGGGTGAAGGCGACGACGGGCTCAGCGGACTTCATCGCCGGCAAGGTAGTGGATAAGGTGCTGGCGTTGAAGGCGTTTTGCTGGATCAGCGTGCCCAGGGTCGCGGTCAGAACCAGCGCGTAGGTCTCCCAGTTGACGGCCAGGGCGAACGCCCCGCCGGCGGTGAAGGTGTCGGCCACGGCCTTGGACAGCACGGCGACGTAGCCGAAGATGGCGCCGGTGACCAGGCCGAGCACGAAGGCCCGGTCCGATCCGGGCAACCGCTCTGACCAGACGGTCAGCGCCGCCAGCGCCACGGCCCCTATCAGTAGCGCGGGCGCCCAGCGGGCGAAGGAGGGGTGGTCGGCGCTGCCCAGGGGCCGACCGAGGAGGACCACGACGGTGACCGACGCCGTCAGCACCACGGCCCAGGATAACTCGCCCGCCGAGAGGCGCGTTCGGTCCTGGGCGGCGGAGACCAGCATGGTGAAGATCAGCGACGTCACCAAGATGGGTTGCACGATCAGCAGTGGGCCGAAACTCAGGGCCACGACCTGCAGTCCATAGGCGATGATCGCCGTGCTCATGCCCGCCCACCACAAGGGCCGGCGAATCGACTGCAGGATCGGGGATTGCCCCGCCGGGACGCGGGAAGCGATGCGGTGGCGGACGGCGGTGCCCCAGGCGATGGTGAGAGCGGAAGCGAGCGCGAAAATAACCGCCATGAGATTATGAGGCACGGGCAATACTGTAGTGGGAAACCTCTTTCTTTCGTGCACGCGGTAAACCGCTACGATGAGGGGCAGAAATCACCCTGCTCACTATGGAAGACAACTGTGGTGGGTCCAACGACACGAAAGGTGACCAGCCGGTGGCTCTGATTGTTCAGAAATATGGGGGCTCCTCCCTGGAGAGCGCGGAACGGATCCGCGCCGTAGCGGAACGGATCGTCGCCACCAAAAAGGCCGGGAACGACGTCGTGGTCGTGTGCTCCGCAATGGGCGACACCACTGATGAACTGCTGGACTTGGCGGCCCAGGTCAACCCCGTTCCGCCGGCCCGCGAGATGGACATGCTGCTGACCGCCGGT
>CALZCR010000278.1 GCA_945631445.1 uncultured Corynebacterium sp.
CCCAACTTGGGGCAAAGGTCCATATGATCGGCGCTGTTGGTTCTGATCCCATGGCCGAGGATGCCCTGAAGCACCTGCGCGAATCCGGCGCGGACATGTCGGCGGTCACCACCGTGGATGGCCCCACCGGCCTGGCCGTGATCACCGTCGACGACGCCGGGGAGAACACCATCGTCGTGGTCCCCGGCGCGAACGCCGACGTCACCCACAGCTACGTCGACGAGCACGCCGAGCTCATCGCCGGCGCGCAGCTCTTGCTCATGCAAGGCGAGATCCCCGCCAGCGGCTTCAACCGCGCCGCGGACTTGGCGACGGGCCGGCTCGTGGTCAACCTAGCCCCCGTCGTGCCCGTCGGACGCCCGCAGCTGCTGCGTGCCGATCCGTTGCTGGCCAACGAACACGAGGCGGCGCTGGTGCTGGAGCAGCTCGGCGCGCCCACCGACAGCACCGATCCGCGGGTGCTGGCGCACGCGCTGCTGGAGCAGGGCTTTAAAAGCGTGGTGCTGACCTTGGGGGCGGACGGCGCACTGGTCGCCGACGCCACCGGCCTGACGGACATCCCCACCCCGCGGGTGGAGGCCGTCGACACCACCGGCTGCGGCGACGCTTTCGCCGGGGCGTTCGTGGCCCGGCTCGCCGAGGGGGCGGCGCTGGACGACGCCGCCCGCTACGCCGCGCGGGTCGGCGCCTTCGCCGCCACCGGCCACGGCGCCCAAGACTCCTACCCGAGCGCTGACGACGTCCTGCCGGAGGTGGAGGGCTGATGCGCAAGCACGGGATCCTCAACGCCCAGCTCGCCGGGCTCCTGGCGCGGCTCGGGCACACCGACACCGTGGTGGTGGCCGACTGCGGCCTGCCCGTGCCTGCGGGCGTCCCGGTGGTGGACCTGGCGCTGGTCTTCGGCGTCCCGCGTTTCGACGACGTGTTTAACGCCCTGCTGGCCGAGCTGGAGATCGAAGGCGTCACCGTCGCCGACCAGGCCCCGCAGGCGGTGCACGACCTCATCCCGGAGGAGGTGGAGATGATCGCCGAGATTGACCATGAAGACCTCAAAGAGATGGTCGCAGGCGCCGCCTTCGTCGTCCGCACCGGGGAGACCACCCCGTACGCGAACGCCATCCTGCACTGCGGGGTGCCGTTTTAGGGGCGCGGCGATATCTACAGTGGAGGCATGGAGCTACACCCTGACGCACTGGTCCGAATAGAAGAAGAACTGCTGCGCTCTACCGTGGGACCGCCCACGCAACGCTGGACGTTCAAGTCTGGGCAGGAACGGAAAACCGCTTCCGCCGAGGCCTTCCACCATGCCTTGGCCATGCCGGAGGCCGCCGAGGCGTTGGCCACCATCCGTTACTTCCTGCACCACTCCGGCGTAGTGACCAGCCCGCACTGGTCGATCTCCGCCTTGCCGACGACAAACTACAGCATCGGCTACCCGCGCTTTTGCACAGTCAGCCTCAGCGGCTACGAAGTCTTCTTCCTCGAGCTCACCACCAAGCAAACACAGGAAGGACAGGTACGTGGGTGGGGAATCAGATTCGACGCCGACGGGCCCGGAAAAGAGTTGGGCAGACTGAGCACCTCAGACCGGTTCATCTTCGGCACCAGTCTCGACGGCCTGCAGGGCCTGCTGGCGGATCCCGATATCCAGCAGGAGCTACGCCGTGTCATCGACGCCCGGGCCACCTCGCGCCGGGAGGACTGGCACAACCCGCTCCTGGGCGATTACCTCACCGCAGCGGTCAATAAGGAGAACAAGGAGGAGAGGGCCGAGGCACACGATTCCTTACAGCTGGAACGTCGGTACGCTCCCCAGCTGGTGAAGAGCCGGCTGCATCAAGCCCGGCTCCGCGAACTGGCGCTGCAGGTGCATGGTGCACGGTGCTTCTACTGGGGGCTCGATGAACCGCGTGTGTTGGATGCGGCCCACCTGATCGCGGACTCGGCCGGAGGCGACGCCTCGGCGGACAACGTCCGGCCGTTATGCGCGAACCATCACCGCGCCTTCGACGCGGGTTTCTTGCGGTGGAACGGAAACGCCTTCGAGCGGCCGGACGGGGTTCCGGTCATCCCTCCGCTTCCTTAAGTGGTGTTCTCCATCTATTCGGCATTCAGTGGAGTCCCGGTTTGTCGGGGCATGTTCATGCCCTCGTGGGAATGACGAAACCCCTCGGCGCCGACGGCCTCTGACACTATGTCAGCGACCGTCCGCACCGAGGGGTAAATATCTCAGCCGGGGTCAGGCAGCGGCGATCCTGTGTCGGCAGACCAGGGCGCAGATCCCTGCGCCCACCGCCGCCGCGGCCGCCCCGCCGAGGATCGCTTGCCCCCAGGGGGAGGGCAGTTCCTGGAAGAGGACGAACACGCCCATCACCAGCACGAAGACGCCGAATCCCTTGCGCAAGGCCTGCTCCGGCACCACAGAGGTCAGCCGGGCGCCCAGCAGTGCGCCGACCAAGGCGGCGGCGGTCACGGCAAGCACCACGGGCCAGTCCAGGCTGACCGTGGTCATGTAGCCCGCCAGGCCGGCGAAGGACTTCATGGTGATCACCAGCAGGGAGGTGCCCACGGCGACGGACATCCGCAGACCACCGAGCAGCGCCAGGGCCGGGACGACGAGGAAGCCGCCGCCCGCGCCGACCAATCCGGTGACCAAGCCGACGACGAGTCCCTCCAGCAGGATCTTGCCCAGCGGCAGGGTCTTCTTTTCTTTGGCGCCGGCGGTGTTTTTCTTTCCGAGGAGCATGGCCGCCGCGGTGGCGATCATCATCAGGGCGAAAGCGACCATGAGGATCACGCTGGGGATGCGGCCCCCGATCAGCCCGCCGAGGAAGGCGCCGGCCATGCTGGCTGCGCCGAAGATCAGGCCGGTGCGCCACTGGACGTTGCCGCTACGGGCGTGCAAGAGGGTGCTCATCGCGGAGGTCACGCCGACCACGAAGAGCGAGGCAGCGATGGCTTCTTTCGGGTCCATGCCCGCGACGTAGTTGAGCAGGGGGACGGTGAGGATGGATCCGCCGCCGCCGAGCAGTCCGAGGGTGAGCCCGACCACGACGGCGAGCACGACGGTGATGACCAACGTGATACTCATGATTCCTGTCTTGGGGAAGTGGGGCCGGGCGTCATCCCGGAGGGTCGGTTAGGAGACGGTGACCGTGCCGACGGCGGTCGGGATGTTGCGCACGGTGGCCTCCAGGGTGGGGTTGGATTCGACCTTGTTCCACGGCATCTTGGACAGCACCTGCGCCATGAAGCAGGAGTCGCTGACCGCGGAGTAGACCAGGCCGCCGCCGACCGCTGCGGAGAGAAAACCCACCGGGCGGGAGATGAATCGAGAGCCGAGGAATCCGGCCAGGACCAGGGATCCTGCGGCCAGGCGGACCTGACGGTTGAGGGCCCAGCGGTGGGAG
>CALZCR010000279.1 GCA_945631445.1 uncultured Corynebacterium sp.
TGCGCTCGGGCATGGATTTGGGCCCCTGGTTGATCCGCCGCGACATCACCGTCGTCTCCACCGTCCCGACCTTGGCCGGCCTGTGGCCCGCCGAGGCCCTCGACCATGTCCGCCTGCTGATCGTGGGCGGCGAGGCCTGCTCCCAAGAACTCGTGGAGCGTTTGGCCACCGAGGACCGCGAAATGTGGAACACCTACGGCCCGACCGAGGCGACCGTCGTCGCCTCCGCCGCGCGCCTGTACCCGGGGCGGCCCGTCGGCATCGGCACCGCCCTGGCCGGCTGGGATTTAGTCGTCGTCGACGAGCATGACCGCCCCGTCGCCGAAGGCGAGGTCGGCGAACTCGTGATCGGCGGCGTGGGCCTGGCCCGCTACCTCGACCCCGAAAAAGACGCCGAAAAATATGCCCCCATGCCCTCGGTGGGGTGGGAACGCGCCTACCGCTCCGGCGACCACGTCCGCTTGGAGGCCGACGGCCTCTACTTCATCGGGCGGGTGGACGACCAGGTCAAGATCGGCGGACGGCGCATCGAGCTCGGCGAAGTCGAGGCCAACGTCGCCGCCCTGGACAACGTCTACAACTCTGCCGTCGCCGTGCAAAAAACCGGTGCAGACCAGAACGTGCTCGTCGGCTACGTCTCCCTGGACGACCCGGCGATCGAATTCGACTACCACGCCGCCGCGGAGCGCCTGGCCGAAACCATGCCCGCGGCGCTGGTGCCGCGCATCCACGTCATGGCGGAACTGCCGATCCGCACCTCCGGGAAAGTGGACAAGAAGGCCTTGCCCTGGCCGTTGCCGGACGTAGGCGTGGCCGACGGGCTGGGGCCCACCGAAGCGTGGTTGGCCGAACTCTGGGTCGACGTGCTCGGCGTGAGTGTCGACGGCCCGGACGCGGATTTCTTCTCCCTGGGCGGCTCCTCGCTTGCGGCGGCCACCCTCGTCGGCCGCATCCGTGACCGCGTGCCCACCATGTCCGTGCGCGACCTCTATGACCACCCGCGCCTGGGCGCGCTCGCCGAACGCGTGGCGGTCGTCGCGGCGGAAGCCGGCGTCGACTTGGAGACCGACGAGCAGGTCCCTGAACGCACCGTCCGCCCCGTCAGTGCCGGAACCCGCATCGCGCAGTCGCTCTTCCAGCTCGTGGCCACCACGCTGCAGGCCGCCACCTGGGTGTCGTGGCTGCTGCTGATCAGCAACATCGCGGCCGCGCTGGACCTCAGCTGGGCCGTGCACACCCCGTGGTGGATCGTCGTCGTGGCGCTCGTCGTCTTCGGCACCCCCCTCGGCCGCATCCCCCTCGGCGCGTGCGGCGCCCGGCTGCTCACCGCCGGAATCACCCCGGGCGACTACCCGCGCGGCGGGGGCGTGCATCTGCGCATCTGGGCCGCGGAGCGGTGGGCGGACGCTTCCGGTTCCCGCGGCATCGCCGGCGCCACCTGGGTCAACGGCTACGCCCGTCTGCTCGGCGTGCGCCTGGGCAAGGGAGTGGATCTGCACACCTTGCCGCCGGTCACCGGCCTGCTGACCATCGAGGACCACGCCGCGGTCGAACCGGGCGTGGACCTGACGGGTTACTGGGTCGACGGCGACGTCCTGCACGTCGGGGCCATCGACATCGGGCGCGAAGCCCGCGTCGGCGCCCGCTCACACCTGCTGCCGGGCGCCGTCATCGGCGAACGGGCCCACGTGGAGG
Organism: uncultured Corynebacterium sp.; assembly: GCA_945631445.1. Taxonomy (GTDB): domain Bacteria; phylum Actinomycetota; class Actinomycetes; order Mycobacteriales; family Mycobacteriaceae; genus Corynebacterium. The sequence continues at coordinate 1,696 of CALZCR010000279.1, forward strand.
CCGGCTCCACCGTCACCGGGAACAAGCCCATCAAGGCCGGTTCCCGCTGGTCGGGTTCGCCCGCGGCGAAGGTCGGCCGTTCCAAGCACCGCTTCCCGGACGCCCACCCGCCGCGGCGTTCCTACTGGGTCGTGTTCTACGGCGCGACGTCGATCGGCCTGGCCTTGCAACCGCTGGTCGCCCTCGCCCTGGGCGTGGCGCTGGTCGTCTGGCTGCTGGAGGCGACCGGCGGCCACGCGCTGATCGGCGCGGTGCTGTTCGCCCCGCTCGGCGCGCTGCTGGCGTTCGCCGCCTACATGGCCATGACGTGGCTCGGCGTGCGCGTGGTCTCTCTCGGTCTGCGGCCGGGCGTGTTCCCGGTGCGCTCCGCCCAGGGCTGGCGGTTGTGGACCGTCATTCGGCTGCTTGACGACGCCCGCACCTACCTCTTCCCGCTGTACGCCGGCCAGCTGACTCCGTTGTGGTTCCGCTCGCTGGGCGCGAAGATCGGCCACGACGTCGAGATTTCCACCGCGATCATGGTGCCCAAGCTCGCCGAGGTCAAAGACGGCGCTTTCCTCGCCGACGACACCCTGGTCGGCGGCTACGAGCTCGGTGGCGGCTGGATGCTCGCCGGCGACACGAAAATCGGCCGACGCTCCTTCATGGGCAACTCCGGCATCACCGGGCCGGGACGAAAATTGGCGAAGAATTCCCTGGTCGCGGTGCTCTCTTCCACCCCGAAGAAGGCCAAGTCCGGCGCCAACTGGTGGGGCAGCCCGCCAGAGCGCATGCGCCGCGTCGAAGTCACCGCCGACGGCGGCGAGGACCGCACCTACCGCCCCGGGGCAAGCGTGAAAATCGCCCGCGGCGCCATCGAAACCCTGCGCCTGCTGGCGCCGATGACCTCGGCCATGCTGCTGGCGCTGGTGCTGGGCGTGTTGCAGACCATCCACGTGACCTACGGCTTCGGGTGGATGTGGTTGGCCTCCGGGCTCACGCTCATCGCCGCCGGACTGCTCGCCGTGTTGATCACCGTGGTGGTCAAGTGGGTGTGCGTGGGCACCCACCGCCCCGGGGATCACCCGCTGTGGAGCTGGTTCGTGTGGCTCAACGAGCTACAGGACGCCTTCGTCGAGGCCGTCGCCGCGCCGTGGTTCTTCAACCACACCCTGGGCACCGGTGAACTGAACACCGCACTGCGCCTGCTGGGCGTGAAAATCGGCCGCGGCGCCTGGATCGAGACCTACTGGTTCCCCGAAACCGACCTATGCCAGGTCGGCGACGGCGGCACCGTGGGCCCCGGCACCGTCGTGCAGACGCACCTGTTCCAGGACCGGGTCATGAGCCTGGACCACGTCACCGTCGAAGCGGGCGCCACCTTGGGCGCCCACTCCGTGGCGCTGCCGGCCGCCGTCATCGGCCGGGGCGCGAGCATCGGTCCCGGTTCATTGGTCATGCGCGGCGATCAAGTGCCGGCCAACACCGACTGGCAGGGCAACCCCATCGAGCCGGTGCAGCGTTCCTAGTCTGGCCAGGGACAGCGCACCGCTCACCGACGGAAACCGGGAGATCCTTCCCGTGGGTTGGGTGGCCTCCGCCGCCGTGCGCCATGCATTTATTTTCATTTGCGCCTGAGCACAAACTGACTGTGACCGTATGAATTGATCCGATTTAGCCCCCTGACCCCATGGAAGCGGGAATTTTGCCCAT
>CALZCR010000280.1 GCA_945631445.1 uncultured Corynebacterium sp.
TGGACGGCGATGCCGCGCGCGGCGTCGTCATAGACCTGCTTGTTGTAGGCGACCAGCGAATTGCGCACGACTCCGCCTTTATTGAGGTAGACGCCGCTCCACCCGCTCATCTCGCCGACGCCGCCCCAGACGAGGCGGCAGCTTTCGACCAGGCCGCCGCCGTCCAGCAGGGCGTTGTGGCCGTTCGACCCGGAGCCATAGGTGCAGTTGTGGGTTAGGAGCGTCCGGCGCACGATTCCGCCTGTCTTGAGGTAGACGCCGCCTCCGCCGCCGCTCGTGCGGCAGTTCGTGATAACACAGCCGTCGACCAGGCCCGCCTGATCAATCCAGACGCCCCGGCCGAAATCGCCGCTGCGGGGCGCATCGTAGGCGTTTCTGGAGTCATCGCCCCGGTCGAAGTCCGTCGTGACGGTCACGTTGCGGAGTTGCGCGTCATGCGCCAGCTTGAAGACCGAGCCCTCCGCCCCCGCGGACGGAAACTTCGTCATCAGCTTCACGATCGCCTTCGCCCCGGGCGTCGCGCCCGCGACGATCGAGCCGTTGTCGATGACGATCTGCTTCGTCACCTCATACGTGCCGTCATCGAGTAGCGCGCAGACGGATGACTCCATCCCCAGCGCCTTCTCGATCGTCTTAAACGCCTTCTCGAGGCTCTTTCCGTCGTTGTTGGCATCATCGCCTTCCGGGCTGACGTAGTAGACCGGCAGGAAACTCGCCGTGAAGTCGTAGGCCTGATCGCAGACCGTGAACGTCAGCGACGGGTCCTTGTCATGGTCGGCCGGCACGTTGCCCGTCCACTGGCCGAAGGAATACCCGGCGTTTGGCGTGACGGTGACGCATGCCTTCTTGCCCGTCTCGACCCATGCTGACTCGGGGGATGCCGTGCCGTTCTCGCCTGTCGTCGCCGTGACACGGTACTCGACCTTCCACTGCCAGACGAGTTCGTGCCAAAGGCCATCCGTGTTCGCATAGGTGCAGCTCGTGCCGGCACCCTCGTCGACGAGCTTGCGCGTGCGCGTCCCAGCATCGACGGAATAGAGCTTCCACCCGACGCACGTCGCGCGCTTCTTATCCGACAGCGGAAGCGTCCCGGTGGGCGCCACGCAAGTGATCGAATCTCCCAGCGGCACGTTCGTCACGCCATAACCCGGCGCGAGGCCTTCGCAGGCGACCTCCTCCGGCGATCCCGTAACGTGTAGCTCGTTCGTATACGAGGAGACGAGGCGGACGCCCAGCGACACCGGATTACCGCTCACGTTCTTCTCCGACCAGACGAACGTAGCGTTCGCGCCCGGCTTATCGGCTGTCCGGATGATTTCGGGACAGATGCCCTTCCCCCAGCTGATCAGCGTCGTGTTCGTCGTCTGCAGGTCGAATACCCCCGGCGAGTCAGGCGCGACGTCGACCGTAATCGGCCACTCGCGCCTCTCGCCGCCGTTGTAGCCCAAGATATTGCTGGGGGTGGCGGAAGCGTTGGAGAACGGCGGCTCCTTATAGCCTCCAACCGGCAGCGCAAATTCCAGCCGCACGTTCGCGGTCTCCCGACCCGAGCGGACCAGCGCGCCTGGCGCCGAGCACAGGAAAACCGGCTGTGTGCCGACGAACCGAATCGTGCCGCCATCCATATTCGAGCCGAGCACCACGCAGCTCGTCACCTTAAGCGTGGCGTCGTCAATCACCGTCAGGCCCCCGCCGAATTTGTAGTCCGCGCAGGTGAGGGACGTGCCCTTGTCGAGCCACAGTCTGCCGCCGTTGGCGTTAGACAGGGGGCCCACATTCCAGCTCGCCCCGTTGGACAGCCGCACCTCACAGTCGAAGGCACTCAAATCCGCGCTAGGCGAGTCAAGCGCCACACCGTCCAGGACCAGGCGCAGGCGCGCCCCGGTGAGGATCGGCTTATTTTTTTTCACCGACAGCTTCGGCTTTGTATCCTCCGCTCCCGACCCGTCCGCACGGGCAAACGTGACCTCGGTACCCGCCAGATTCAGGTAGAGATTTCCGACGCTCACCTCCCCGCGCAGAACAATCCGCGCCTTCGTGCCGGCCGGGAATTGGACGGTGGTCTCCTTGCCGTTCGGATAGCCGCGACCGACACCGCTGCTGATCTTCCAGTTCGCGGGATTTTCCCAATCGCCGTCCGTGCCGCCGTTCCACTCGTAAGTCGCCTTGTCCAGCGCACTGCACGTCGCCACGTCCGTCCTTGTCGTGGCGACGGCCGTGTCGCCGGCAGATGTCGAGACCGCGCGAAACTGCCAGTAATAGGTCCGCTCGAATTCAGGTAATTCGTAAGTGAACTCAAACTTCCCTCCCGGCACATCGCGCGGACCGCCCACCTGTCGGAGCGACCCCTCGTCATTCTCCTCGCCGACCCACAGCGAGACCTTCGCCGACTCGCCCATGCCGCACCCCGCCAGGACGCCGCTGAACGTCGCCGTGCGAAGGGAGACATCAGCCTTGGCGGATTCAAACGCGTCCGCCTGCGCCATCTTTACCTGCATCACCTGGCTGCGCGAGACGGAACCGTCCGCCGTCGCCTCGACGCAGACGTAATACGTCTTGCCCGGAGCCAGGTATTTCGGAGACGTCTTGTCCTCGAAAAGCGTCAGGGCGAAGGAGCCCGGCGCCTGGAGGTCGCTCCCCGGCAGCGCGGTCCACTCCTGGTCAAGCACCTCGGGCGTCTGGCCGACCAGCACCTTCAGCGTGCACGACGAACCGACAAAACTCACGCTTCCCCTCACCTTCAGCGTGTCGCCACCCCGCCCGTCCAGGGACAGCTCGGTTATCAACGGCACCGAGTAGTCTCGCCAGTAGACGCTCGGCGACCAGACCGGGCGCGCCCCGTCAAGCAGGCAGCAGCGGAGGACGAGGTTGTCGGCCAACCCCCAGTTGGTCGGCAGGGAGTAAGTCGCTTCCGTCTGGCCGGCCGCGATCGTGGCGACACGATTCGTGTTCGCCCACCCCGCCAGCGTGTTGCCGCCATGCACAGGACCCCAGACGACAAGCAGGTCCCGCGGACCGGACGCGGCAGGGAAGGTCAGGTCCAGCCTCTGTAGGGCGCCGTCCGAGACGACCTCCTCGACCGAGACGGACGCGCGGTCGCCCGTCATAAAGAGCGAGCCGTCGCCCTCATCCATCATCAGATTCCAGTTCTTGCCGTCATCGTCCGACCAGCCTATGTTCTCCGTGTTCAGGCGGTCGTCTGTCGTCGTGTAGCCGCCGGCGCCGCCAGAGCCGTCGCTCAGCCGGATCTCGATCGGATACCAGCCAGTCTCTGGCGGCACGTACGGATCAGAGGTGAAGATGTTGTTCTTGCTATTGACGTCTTCGATAAGCGTGGTCGTTTTCCCGGTGTTCGGATCGGTGACCTGGACGCGCTCGTTG
>CALZCR010000281.1 GCA_945631445.1 uncultured Corynebacterium sp.
ATGAAGGACCCGCTGCCGATGCTGACGATGTTCGACAAGCAGATCCAGCTGCGGCTGGGCCAATGCAACGTGCGTTCCTGGACGGAGACGCTGTTGCCGCTGCTGGATGACCCGTCCGACCCGCTGGGCGTGCTCGACCTCACGACGCACACCGCGTCTCTGGACGAGGCGCCGGCGATGTACGAGAAGTTCCAGAAGAAGGAGGACGGCTGCATCAAGGTGGTGCTCAAGCCTTAAATCTCCGGCACGCAGTTAACCCCGGCCATGCGGTTCAGACAGGCCGGGGTTTCTTGTGACGTCCACCCGCGCCCATCCGTTCTACACTCTTGGGCATGACTGCAACTGCCGATCACACCACGACCACCACCGTTCGCGCCCGCGGAGCCCACGGCCCGGGCCAGCCGCTCGAGCCGCTGGAGATCACCCGGCGCGCCTTGCGTGCCGACGACGTGGCCATCGCCATCGAGTACGCGGGCATCTGCCACTCGGACATCCACACGATGGCCGGCGACTTCGGGCAGAGACAGTGGCCGCTGGTGCCGGGCCACGAGATCGTGGGCACGGTGACGGCCGTGGGTGAGGACGTCACCGAGTACCGACTGGGTGACCGGGTGGGCGTGGGCTGTTTCGTCAACTCTTGCGGCACATGCGATCCGTGCGCGCAGGGTGAGATCTCCTACTGTGAGAACGGGGTGGTGGGCACCTACGGCGGGGTGGACAAGTACACGGACCATGAGTACACCCACGGCGGGTCTGCGCAGGCCATCGTGGTGCGCGAGAGCTTCGTTGTGCGTATTCCGGATGAGCTGGATCCGGCGGAGGCGGCGCCGCTACTGTGCGCCGGCATCACCACCTATGCGCCACTGAAGAAGTGGGGCGCGGGCCCGGGAAAGCGGGTGGCCGTGATCGGCATGGGCGGGTTGGGGCATGTGGGCGTGAAGATCGCCGTGGCCATGGGCGCGGAGGTCACCGTGCTCTCGCATTCGGACCGCAAGCGCGAGGATGCTTTTGCTTTCGGCGCCGTGGCACACCATTCCACCCGCGACGGGCTGCCGGCAGAGCTGGAGCGCCATTTCGACGTCATCCTCAACACCGTCTCGGTGGATCTGGACATCGACGCCTACTTGGGGCTGCTGCGCTTTGGCGGTGTGCTGGTGCAGCTGGGGTTGCCGGGTAACCCGATGCAGGTCATGGCGCGTTCTTTCACGCAGCGGGCCACGGCCTTGACGGGTTCGCTGGTCGGCGGGATCGAAGAGACCCAGGAGATGCTGGATTTCTGCGCCGAGCACGGCGTGGCCCCGGTCATCGAGCTCATCGACGCCGACTACGTCAACGAGGCGTACCAGCGCACCGTCGATTCTCAGGTGCGCTACCGCTTCGTCATTGACGCGGCGACGATTTAGTTAGAACTCGCGCAAGAACTTCGCGGTGTCCTGGATGCGCTGGCGTGCGACCTCCGGGGTGGAGATGCGGTGCTGGGAGACGTACTCGAGTACCTCGACCCGGTCATCCAGCTCCGGGACGGTCCAGCCTTCCGGCAACTGAGCGATCACTTCGTCCTGCTGAGCCAGCTGCAACAGTGTGCGCGGCCACTCGTCGGCGGCGGGCACGGCGGCGCCGTCGCGAAGCTCGTCTGGCAGGGCGGCCACCCCGCCCAAGTCCGGGTAGGTGAGCACGAGGGCGTCGACCAGCGGGGCCGTCATCGCCGCCAGCGCCGCGCCGGAGGAATATCCCCAGGCCGCGACGGATTCGGGGTTGTGGCTGCGGGCATAAGACACGGCTTCGCGGATCTGCTCGAAGATCTGAGGGATCGTGGCGGTCGGCGCCAGCGGGTAATCGACGTCGAGGATGATCGTGCCGGACAGCTCCGCCGCGGCCGCGACCTCCGGGCGCCACTGGTGCTCGAGTGCGTCACCGGAGCCGCGCCACCAGCCGCCACCGTGGAAGGAGACCGCCCACCGGCCCGTCGGGTCGCTGGGCATGTACTTGCGCGCCCTGATCTGCGAGACGTCTTCGGCGGTGACGTCCCCGGCATAGGCCACGCCCGGCGCGCTGTGGTCCACGGCGGTGCCCAACATCATCATCGCGGCGTGGGTGATGCGGTCCGGCAGCAGCGCCACGTAGCGGTCCGCCGGGTCCTGGTTGCCGTCCCCACCCTGCCACGGCGGGGTGAAATCCGGTCGCGGGTACGTCACGTCCATGTAGGAGACCAGCTGTTCCAGCTGCTCGACCGGCGGCAGCGTCCGTTTCACGCCGCCGACGTGGAAGTCTTCCGACGCCTGGTCGTTGAGGGGGTATGCGTCGTCCGGTTTACCTTGTTCCAGCTTGGGTGGGGGAGTCATGCCCTCAGCCTAGTGAGTGATCTGAACCGCAGTGACGAAACCGCGCGACGGACTAGTCTGGAAGTAGGAACATACAGCGAGAAGCGAACGGAATGAGGAAGACCATGAGCGGAACAGCCCAGATCTACGACGCCGTCCTACACCCCACCAAGGAAGAGTTCACCGCCCGCTTCGGAGCCGTGGTCACGCTGTTGGGTTCCTATCGCCTCGTCGACCCGGCGGATGAGGTCGGCATTGAAATCCACATCGGCCGCGACGGCGAAGGCCGGCTGGTGCAGATGCCCACCACTTACCGCGCCGAGGAGCTCGACCCGGCGGCCACGTTCTGCTCCGTTGACCACAGCGTCTTGGGCACCCGATGGGTGTCCAACGCGCTCGGCGATCCGGTGGCGGTAGCGCAGATGATCCGCACCATCGTCCAGGGCGACGACGGCGCCGCCTACTCCAACAACACCGGCCCGATCGTCGACGTGCTGGGCACCGGGGATCCGAAGGCGCCGGCGGGCGAGCCCGGCAGCGTGGTCGAAGATCTCGAGGTGGGCAAAGTGAAATTACAGGAATACACCCGCCAGCGGGCCGTGGGCACCGTGGAGATCGGCGATCACGTGCGCTCCTTCGAGCTGCGCCTGCCGAACCTGCTGCAGACCGAGCGTACCGTCGCCCGCGGCTTCACCACCCCGCGGATGCACCTGACCGCCACCCCGAAGGACGAGCGCTTAGGCACGGACGACCTCATCGTCGCCGAGCTGTACTGGGGAGACCTGGTCAAAGAGTTCTAGCTTCGGGACGGGCGCCTGCTGGCGGGAGATATCTCGTACCGCAACTCGGAAACGAAGCATAATGGCCGCATGACCACTGATGCTTTATTCCGCCGCCTCGGCCCCGACACTTTTGCACCGACGCCGCACGCCGGCGGCGCGTGGGCGGACGGGGAATGCCATTTCAGCGCTGCGGCCGGACTGCTGGTCCACGCCGTCGAACAGTTCCGCGCCCGCAGCGGAAACCCGGAGCTGCAGCTCGCCCGCGTC
>CALZCR010000282.1 GCA_945631445.1 uncultured Corynebacterium sp.
CCGGCACCGCGTGATCGCCGGGGTCGCCGCGGGGCTCGCGCTGCACTTGCGCGTCGACGTGCTCTGGGTGCGACTGGCTTTCGTGGTGCTCACGGGGCTGTCCGGCCTGGGGGCCCTGGCCTATGCGGGCTTGTGGGTCTTTACCCGGCAAGCCGACCTCGAGGCCGCCCCGCCGGAGAAGCGCTCGCTCTCCCGCGGCGCGTACTGGGTGCTGGCGGCCGTGGGCATGGCCGTGGCCGCGCTGGCGGCCACCACGGTGACCAATCTCCCCGGATGGGCGCTGCTTCCGCTGCTCATCGTGGGTGCGGGCGTGTTCCTGGCGTGGCGGGGCTACGACCGCGGCACCGGGGTGGTCGGCTCATTGCTCGGCGGCGCCGCCTTAATGCTCGCCGGCCTGATCTCGGGGCTGGCGGTGTGGAACACGGGCACGGCTTTCGTGGGGGCCATGTTCGCCGTGCTGTTCACGCTCGCCGGGGTGGCCGCCTTCGCGGTGCCGGCGCTGGTGAAGGTGCGTGATTCGCTGGCGGAGAAGGCCGCCGCGGAGGAACGCGAGGAAATCGCCTCCCGCCTGCACGACTCGGTGCTGCAGACGCTGGCGTTGATCCAGAAACGCGCCGACGACCCCGCCGAGGTGGCGCGTTTGGCCCGCGGGCAGGAGCGGGAGCTGCGCACCTGGCTCTTTGAGCCGCAGGACTCCGTGGAATTGACGGTCTTCGGGGCGGTGGACAAGGCCGCCGGCGAGGTGGAGGACCTCTTCGGAGTGCGGATCGCCCCCGTGACCGTGGGCTCAGACCAGCCGCTGGGGGAGGCGACGCAGGCGGTGGTGTTGGCGGCGCGGGAAGCCATGGTCAACGCGGCAAAGCATGCAGGCGTGGACAAGGTCGACGTGTACGCGGAGACTTTCGACGGGCTTGAAGTCTTCGTCCGCGACCGAGGCCGCGGGTTCGACCCGCAGGAGATTCCGGAGGACCGGCACGGCATCCGGGATTCGATCCGCGGGCGCGTGGCCAAGGTCGGCGGTTCCGTGGAGATCAAGAGTGCGCCGGGGGAGGGGACAGAGGTTATTCTGAGGACATGGTGAAAGTCTTCCTCGTCGATGATCATTCCGTCTTCCGCTCCGGGGTGCGGGCGGAGTTGTCTGCCAAAGTCGACGTCGTCGGCGAGGCGGGCACCGTCACCGAGGCCGTGGCCGGCATCGGCGAGACGGATCCGGACGTGGTGCTCCTCGACGTCCACATGCCCGACGGCGGCGGCCTGGCCGTGATCAAGGGCGCCCCGGAGGCGACGTACCTGGCGTTGAGCGTGTCCGACGCCGCGGAAGACGTCATCGCGATCATCCGGGCGGGCGCCCGTGGTTACGTCACCAAGAACATCGAGGGCGACGAACTGGCGCAGGCCATCCGCCAGGTGCACGCGGGGGACGCGTACTTCTCGCCGCGGCTGGCGGGTTTCGTGTTGGACGCGTTCGCCGGGTCGGTGGCGGAAGAAGAGGAACAGGCGCCGGACCCGGCCGTCGATACGCTCACGCGCCGGGAGTTGGACGTGCTGCGCCTGTTGGCGCGCGGGTACACGTACCGGGAAATCGGCAAGGAATTGTTCATTTCCATCAAGACGGTGGAGACGCACGCCTCCAACATCCTGCGCAAGACCCAACAGTCCAACCGCCACCAGTTGACCCGCTGGGCGCATTCGCACGGGTTAGACGAAGGCTAGTCGACGGCTGCCGTCTACGTGCGGAAACAGCTGGTAGGCGAAGCCGAAGCCGAGCAGCCAGACAGCGAGCGCTCCCCACCAGGGGAAACTGGCGATCGGGGCGAGCATGGCCAGCAGCCACCAGATGAACACCGGCACAATCTGTTGCACCGTGGGGAACATGTCCGCGTCGTGCAGCTGGGCGTAGGCCTTCATCTTGCGGCGGTAAGGGTGCAGCAGCGTGAGCAGGATGGCCAGGCCCGCGGCGGCCACCGCGAAGCCGACGGCGGCCCCGATGGCGGTCTGCGAGGTCAAGATGGCCACGGAAAAGCCCACCAGCACCGACGCTCCGACGCGCACGAGCGGCGGCGTGGGGATGGGAGTGTGGTGGCTACGCATGTTGCTATAAGCGTCCATGCTGGTCAACGCTAGCAGCCGCGGCGCGACTGCTTGGCGGCTAGGCCTGCAGGATGTCGATGACGATTCGGCTGGGGTCTTCCAACACTTCCACGGAGTAGGGCAGCTGGCTGTCGAGGCTGACGATGAACTGGGAGCGGCCCTCGAAGGTGCCTGCGCTGATGACCTCCGTGACGGAGCCGGTCCCCTGGACGGTGCCGATCTGCGGATCCTCCATCCCCAGTTCGAAGGGGTAGGTGGTGCCGTCGATGTTGACGTTCAAGGCGACGGAGCCGTGGTGGGGAATCGGATTTCCGGATCCCTGCTGCACGGGGCTCTCGGTGTAGTCCATGAACCAGCCGGGGTCGCCGGAGCCGGAAAGGTCGAAGATGACCCGGTCGAAACCGGGATGGCTGCCCACCCGGACGTTGGAGACCACCAACTGCGCCGGGGCTTCCGGGCGAAGGGTCTTACGGGTGGTGTCTGCGTCTCCCAGGGGAGTGACGCCGGCTCCGGCGGAGCTGGCGGCGATGGGGCGGTCGTCGGGGTCGACGGAGGCGCCTGAGGGGCTGCACGCTGTGAGCCCGACGGCGGCGACCGTCGCCAAGGCGGCGGCACGGAACGCTCTCTGGTGGTGTGCAGGCATGGGCTCACCGTATAACGGCCCAGAGATGTGCGCGAAATGGAAACGGGGGTCTGGGGGCGATCGTAAGCGAATCGTTGCAAACCATGTGTGGGCATTTGCTACAGCAGTCCAGATCTGGCGGCCCACCCCCGAAATAGGGCGAATGTCACGGCGGTGTTTTAGCGTGGAAATCGAACATACGGACGATCATCTCGGGGGGAGTTGTGCACATGACTGCACCACCACTGGAACACCACGACCGACCACCCGCCACCACACCTTATTACTCCGTCTGCGCCGAGAACGACCCGTTGGCGCAGGCCGGCCTCATTGCCCGCCGCAGTGAATACCGGAAATGGCGGGCCTGCCAGGAACTCGCAGGCCCCAGTGAGGCGAGCGTCCGCGACTGGAGCGAACACGCGGCCGACCTGGCGTGTTCGATCGGGGGTTCGGAACGCCACATCGCCAAGCACCTCGAGGCGCTGGAAACCCTGGACCGGCTCCCGGTGCTCCGTGGACTCGTCGAGGGCATGATGCACCTGTCCATGGCGCATCTGTGCCGTATCGACGCCACGGTGCTCGGCGTGCGCCCGGAACTCTTCGACTCGGCGGAGT
>CALZCR010000283.1 GCA_945631445.1 uncultured Corynebacterium sp.
GTGAACTCATCGAGTCGCAGAAGGGCGGTCGCGACCCGAAGGACGCGAAGAACCTGGAGGAGAAGGCGATCTCGCTGATCGGCGAGCCCCTCTACGAGGCCTTCATCAAGCACTACACCGCCAAGCAGTGGCAGACCGACCCCAAGAACCTGCCCGCCTCCAACATCACGCGCCTGCCGGTGCGCTACAACTTCAACAACCGCTACTTCAACGACACCTACGAAGGCCTGCCCGTCGACGGCTACACCGCCTGGCTGGGGCGCATGGCGGAGCACCCGAACATCGAGGTGCGCCTGAACACCGACTGGTTCGACGTCCGCGACGAGCTGCGGGCCGCTTCGCCGGACGCCCCGGTCGTCTACACGGGCCCGCTCGACCGCTACTTCGACTACGCCGACGGCACGCTCGGCTGGCGCACCCTGGACTTCGACACCGAGGTCGTGGACACCGGGGATTTCCAGGGCACGCCGGTGATGAACTACAACGACGCCGACGTCGACTACACCCGCATCCACGAGTTCCGCCACTTCCACCCGGAGCGCGAAGACGTGTACCCGAAGGACAAGACGGTGATCATGAAGGAGTACTCGCGCTTCGCGGACCAGGAGGGCGATGAGCCGTACTACCCGATCAACACGCCTGCGGACCGGGACATGCTCAAGTCCTACCGCCGGCGCGCGGCGGAAGAGTCCCGGGAGAACAAGGTGCTCTTCGGCGGGCGCCTGGGCACCTACCAGTACCTGGACATGCACATGGCGATCGCCTCGGCGCTGATGATGGTGGACAACCACCTCACGCCGCACTTCGTGGACGGCGCCGCACTCGAGCAGGAGCGCGGGCACTAATCCCGCCCCCGGACTCGGCCCCTCTCTGCAGCGCGAAGAGGGGCCGTTTTCTCGTCTATGTGGCGGTCATTCCTTTGCGGGGCAACGCGCTGCGGGAGTAAAGTTAACTGTAGGTTAACAGGCGGGAAAGCCAGGCTGGCCCGCCCCGGATCGGAACAAGGAGTCCCCCATGATCGACCGCGACCGTTACCGCATCGTCCGCGAAGACCTGCACCGCGCCTACGACGATCAGCTGGACCCGGCCGTCATCGACCGGGTGCTGGACGAGACCGCCGCCGAGGCGGAGGCCACCGCCTCCGTCACGACGTTTTTGCCCGTCACCGTGGCCCGCACCACCGTCGCCAAGCTCGAGGAACTGGCCGCCACGAGCGTGGTCGGCGGGCTCAAGCGCCGGCCCGAAGTGCTGTTCGTCTCCGGGCGCAACGCCGGCCGTTCCCAATTCGCCGCGGCCTATGCGCACCATGTGGCGGGCGACCGGGTCTTCGTCCGCGCCGTCGGAATCGAGGCCAACGACGACCCTTCCGAATCCGTGCTCAAAGTGCTCCGGGAGCGCGGCATCAGCGAAGCGGGCCTGTACAACAAAGAGATCATCGCCCGCACCGTCCACCGCAGCGACGTCATCGTCCTGCTCGGGGTGGAGGAGAAGCCGGACCTGCCCGGCGACCGCTACGAGCACTGGCCGGTCGCGGACCCGGCCGGGCGATCGGAGCGGAAGGTCCGGGAGATCGCCGACAACATCGAGCGGCGGGTCCGCGACCTCCTGGACCGGCTCGGAGTCCTGGAGGGCGTCGCCTAAGCTGAGGCGTCATCGACGCTTTCATCTTGGACTTGTTCCTCGACGCCCGTGCCCAGTGGCTCACGCCCCCGGTGCGGGTGCTGACTGAACTGACCCGCCCGTCCCTGGTGCTGGTGTATGCGCTGGTCGTGGCCGCCGTCGCCGCCTTCCGGTCTCGACCCCGGTGGGCGTATCTGCCCGTGGCGGTCTTGTCGGCGAACCTGCTCAGCCACGTGCTCAAGGCGGTGATCGGCCGCGAGCGCCCGGGCCTGGAGTTGCAACTGGTCTACGAGTACAACCCCGCCATGCCCTCCGGGCACGCGATGGGAGCGGCGGCCTTCGCCATGGCGGTGACCTTGTTGCTGGCTGGCCGTCGGCCGTGGCTGGTCGCGGGGCTGTGGGCGCTCGCGGCGGCCACCGGGCTGACCCGCCTGTACCTGGGCGTGCACTGGTTCACGGACGTACTGGCGGGGTATGTCCTCGGCGCCGTGGTGGCGGTCGGGGTCTGGGCGGGCTGGCGTTTCTTTGTCCGCCGGCACGGCAGGTCCGAGTTGGCGCAGGGTTAACTTTCATCGGGGCGCGCCACCGGGGTCGGGGCAGGCGGCGGCCGGCGCAGCCCCCTCTTGGGGGAGATTCCCTCGATTCCCGCCCGTCACGGGGTCGCAAGGGTACGGTCATGCTGGGTGTCCAAGGTTAACCTTGAGTTAACTCCGGGTGGCTGGAAGTTTCGGGGATGTGTGAACTCTCGGGGCCCTGTGGGGTATATCGCCAGTTCAGTGGCGAGATGAATATGGCCCTACCGGTTGACAGGACTCGTTTACGACGGTAAGTTAACATTAGGTGAACAAGGAACGGCCTGACGGTTAACTTTAAAAGTTCGACAGGTTCAGCCCGTTATCGACGTGCAGATAAGGAGGGCAGATCCCATCACAGTCATCACTATGGCGCCGGACCCTGGCCCCGCTTCCGGGGCCCACGGCCGCTAAGCGCGCACCCTCGACGTCCCTTATCACGTCGTCGGAATGCCTGCGCATCACAACCGAAGAGCTAGCAAGTCCATCCGAGACTCAGGAGAGTCTCCACATCTTTTCCAAGGAGGGCGACATGAACGCCACTATTTTCAAGACCATCCGACACGACCTGCACAACCGCTACGGCCATGCCGTCGACGCGGAGACCATCGACCTGATCTTCGAGCAGACCTGCGCGGCCCACGAGCGAAGCGCCGCCGTCAGCAAGTTCCTCCCGATCCTCGTGGAGCGCGAAGCCGTCGAGAAGATCGAGCGTCTGTACACCGAACGCACCGTTTTCCCGGCCGCCCGCAAGCGCATCGTCTTCGTCTCCCGCGGCAACCGCGCGCTGGCTGACGCCGCCGCCGCGATCGCGTCCCGCCTCGGCGGAGACGCCGTCTTGGCCGCTTCCGCCGCCACCCACCCGGAAAACGTCCACGACTCCCAGCTGGAGACCGTGGCCGCAGAGCGCGGCGTGGACATGCGCGAGACCGCCGTCTACCGCGGCGCCGAGCGCACCCTCGAGTCCGTCGCCGCCGTCGTCTACTTGACGCCGAACGAAACCCACGACATCAACGCCTTGCGCGCCTTCGTCTGGGACTTCAAGCGCACCGACGGCATGACTCTGGAACAGACCCGCGAGCTCGCCGACGACCTCGGCGCCCGCGTCCAGTCGCTGCTGTTGAACTTGAACGTC
>CALZCR010000284.1 GCA_945631445.1 uncultured Corynebacterium sp.
GCTGATGGCACCGCCGCTGATCGTTTTGTCCCACGGGTCCCGCCACCCGCAGGCGCACGCCGGGGTGGCGAAGCTGGCCGCAGACACGTTGCCGCTGTTGCAACCGCAGACACGATCAGCGGCCATCGCCCACCTGGAGTTCCACGAACTCACCCTCGACGCCGTCGTCGGCGCACTCGGCGACGAGCGGGAAGCGGTGGTCGTGCCGCTGCTGTTTACCCGCGGCTACCACACCACCGAAGACGTCCCCGCCGAAATCGGCGAAGCCGAGCGCGCCCACGGCGTGACACTCACCCTGGCCGACGGCCTGGGCAGCGGCCCGGACCTGGCGGACATTCTCGCCGAGCGCGCCCGCGCGGACGCCCCCGCCGACGCCCGACTGGTGTTGTATCCGGTGGGATCGTCGCGGCCGCAGTCGCAGGACGACGTCGCCGCCCTCGCGGCGTTACTCGCCGAACGACTCGACCGCCCCGTGGACGTCGTGCCCGCCACCAACGCCACCCGCACACTCACGGACGTGGAGGCCGAACACGGCCCCATCCACGTGCTCCCGCTCTTTGTCACCCACGGACTGCTGCTGGACAAGGCGGCGTCCTCCCTCAGCTCGAATTCGAGCATCTCCGCCCCATTATTTCCCGACCTGGCGCCGCTCGTCGCGGCCCGCTACACCGCCGCCTTGAGATAAGGACACCACGATGACGACCCTGATCCTGATCGCGCTGGCGGGCCTCGCCGCCCAACTCGTCGACGGCGGCCTGGGCATGGGTTTCGGAGTGACGTCCACGACCATGCTCATCACGCTGGCGGCGCTGACCCCGGCGATGGCCTCCGCGGTGGTGCACACCGCCGAGGTCGGCACCACGCTGGTCTCCGGCCTGAGCCATTGGCGCTTCGGCAACGTGGACTGGAAGGTCGTGCTCAAGATCGGAGTACCGGGCGCAGCCGGCTCCTTCGTCGGCGCGACGGTGTTGTCGCACATCTCCTCGGAAGCCGCCCGCCCCGTGATGGCGTTGATCCTGGCGGCGATCGGCGCCAACCTGGTCTGGCGCTTTTCCCGCGGCAGAACGCGACGCACGTTGAACACCCGGCCGCATTCCACCGGTTTCCTCGGCGGCCTGGGTCTGTTCGGCGGCTTCATTGACGCCTCCGGCGGCGGAGGATGGGGACCGGTGACCACCTCGACGCTGCTGTCGATGGGACGCAGCGAACCGCGCCGGATCATCGGCACCGTCAACACCGCCGAATTCCTCGTCTCCCTGGCGGCGACCCTGGGCTTCGTCATCGGTCTGTGGGACGACCTCGTCGCCAACCTCGCGGCCGTCGCCGCCCTGCTGATCGGAGGGTGTGTCGGCGCTCCCATCGCTGCCTGGCTGGTCACCCGCATCAACGCCGTCTTCCTCGGCGGGATCGTCGGCACCTTCCTCGTCGCGATCAACCTGCCCACCGTGCTCGCGGCAGTAGGCGCCCCCGGCGGCGTGCAGATCTTCGTGGTCGCCGCGGTGCTCGCCCTCGGCCTGGGGCTGGCGGTGGCGGGAGTACGACGCGCACGCCGCAACCCCCGGCCCGACCCGCAGGAAGACGAGTGCCAAGAGCCCCGGGAGAACCCGGCGACCGCGACGCGAGAGGCTAATGTCGGGGGATGACCGCTTCCGAGATCCTGTTCGTCTCCGCCACCGCTGAAGAAGCCGCCCACCTGCCCCCGGGCAGCGATGTGCTGGTCACCGGCGTCGGCACCCTCAACGCGAGCATCGCGCTCGGCCGTCGCCTGGCGAAAGGGTTGCCCGGCAAGCTGGTCAACGTCGGCACCGCCGGTGCGCTGATCGACGGCTACGCCGGCGTCTACGAGATCACCGCGGCGCTGCAGCACGACTTTTCCGACGAGATGATCTCCGTCATGACGGGCCGCCCCTATCCGAACCTCGTGGAGATCCCGGCGCTGACCGGTCTGCCGAAAGCCACGCTGGCCACCGGCGACGCTTTCATCTCTGACTCGCGGACCCGGGCACGCCTGGCCAAGCGCGCCGAGCTCGTGGACATGGAGGGTTATGCCGTGGCCCGCGTCGCCGCGGCCTACGGTGTTCCGGTGACCTTGCTCAAGCAGGTCAGCGACTCCGCGGACGAAGACGCCTCGCTCACCTGGTTCGACGCGGTCGACCGCGGCGCCCGGGAACTGGCCCAGGCGGTCGCGGCCGTGACGTCGGGGAACTAGAAAGTCAGGAGTCCTGGGCGGTGTCCTTGACTCGCTGGGCGGCCTGCTGGGACTCCTCCTGCAGGTCTTGGGCCCGGTGCTGACCCTCGTCTTTTACCCGGTCCATGCTGTCCTGGGCGGATCCCTTGAGGGAATCGGCGGCTTCTTGTGCCTGCGGCTTGAGGTTCTCGCCCATTTCTTGGGCGGCTGACTTGGCTTCCTCCATGGCCGGCTGCGCCTTGTCTTTCACGGTGCTTGCGGCGTCTTGTTCGGCGCGGCTGGCCGGGATCAGCGAGCCGATCAGCCACCCGGCCCCCAGGGCGATCATGCCGGCGGCCAACGGGTTACCGCGGGTGCGTCGTTTGATGGTCTCCGGTGCCTGATCGGCCATCTGGCTGGCCTTGTCCCCGGCCTGCTGGATGGCACCCGGCCCGTCGTGGTCGTCGGCAGAGCCCATGACGGATTCTTTGAGGTCGGTCCACTTGTTGCGGACCTTTTCGGTCTGGCGGTCGACGACTTTGTTGGGGTCCATCTTCTCGGCCAAGGCGTCGACGTCGCGTCCCAGTTCGGCCCGGGTCTGATCAATCTCGCGGCGGATCTCGTTCGGATTCGGATTACTCATGGGGTCTCCTTGTTCGGGTTGACGGTCGGGGGGATCTCTTGGAGGGTGTCTTGGGTCTGGGGCAGGCCCTTCATGTCGTTGAAGCGGTTTTTGCCGATCACGGCCAGAACGGCCAGGGCGATGGCCCAGATGCCGGCGACGATCAACGCGGCCCAGCCCAGGTGGATGGTGCTGCCGAGAGCCCACATCAGGGCCAGGGAGAGAAACATCAGCAGGAAGAAGGCGGCCACGCCGGCGCCGGCGAACATGCCGGCGCCGGTGCCCGCCTTTTTGGCGGTGTCGGTGGCCTCGGCTTTGGCCAGGGCGAGTTCTTGGCGCATGAGCGTGGAGAAGTGATCGGTAAAGCTGGAGAACATCTCGCCGAGGGATTCGGTGCGGGCGCGGACCTCCGGCTCGGTCAGGGGAAGGTCATCGGAGGCGGCGTGCGCCCCGGTTCCTTCCCTCCTCGGGTCTGGGTGGCCCAGGGGGTTGTCGTGCGGAGTGGAACTCATCGGCGCTCCTCCGGATCGATGACGG
>CALZCR010000285.1 GCA_945631445.1 uncultured Corynebacterium sp.
CCGGGCCACGACTCCCTGCCGGAGGAGCAGCAAGAGGTGCTGCGGAAAGCGGTCCGCCTGGAGTGGATCACCATCGGCGTCCTGGTCGTCACCGTCGCGGCCGTCGGCCTGGTCGCCGGGCAGTCCCAGGCGATGCGCGCGGCGTGGCTGGAAGACATGCTGTCGTTTTTGCCGCCCATCGCGTTTCTGGTCGCGACCCGCATCATCCGCCGCCGCCCCAACCCGAAACACCCGTATGGCTATCACCGCGCCACCGGCGTGGCGCATCTGGTGGCGGCGACCGCCCTGCTGATCATGGGCGGGTTTCTCATCTACAGCTCTGTGATGAGCTTGGTCAACGTGGAAAAACCCCCGGTCGGGATGATCGTGCTCTTCGGCCAGGACATCTGGCTGGGCTGGCTGATGGTGGTCGTCATGGCTTTGTCGGGTATCCCGCCGGTGATCCTGGGCCGGATGAAGTTGAAGTTGGCCCCGCAGCTGCACGACAAGGTGCTCTACGCCGACGCGGACATGAACAAGGCCGACTGGTCGACGGCGGTGGCGACCATCGTCGGCGTGCTCGGCATCGGGATGGGCCTGTGGTGGATGGACGCGGCCGCCGCGATCGTCGTGGCGCTGTCGATCGTCTACGACGGCGTCACCAACCTCAAGGCCGCGGTCGAGGACCTCACCGACACCCGCGTGATGACCCTGGAGGAAAAGCCCCACCCCACCATCGACGACGTCGAGGACGTCACCCGCGCCACCCCCTGGGTCGCGGAGTGTGTGGCCCGCGCGCGCGACCAAGGGCATGTGTTCCATGTGGAGATGTTCGTGGTGCCGCAGGCCGGACATAATCCGAGCGTGGCCGAGATTCGGCAGTTACGTGACGAGCTTCACTCCGTGGACTGGAAAGTGCACGATGTGGTGATTGCCCCCGTCCCTGAGCTGCCGAGGTACCTGGTGGAGAGCTAGCGGCGCCGTCGACGGAAAGCAGGGGTGGCCAGGCTTTCCGCTGCGGAAAAACTCCGACCCCATGCCCCGATGTTGATATCCCTCAAGTGAAGGTTGAAACCTTAAAAGGATCCCCCACAACCTTCACCGTCACTGATAAGTGACTGCCAACTGGGGTTTCGGGGGTTTCGGGGCTTGCATCGTAAAAATACGCGGGTTAATGTGACCGCAGTTGATAACGAAGCGGTTACGATTCGCTCACAGAGACGCCACAAACCGCTTCCCGCTCCCCCGGAGTACCGCAGTACCGCACGACGGTCACCACGACAGGAGAATAATACATGCGCATCCAGACTCAGCGGTCGGCCGCCCCCGAGCACCGTAAGGTGTCCGCTCGTTCCCCGAAGCGTCGCCTCGCCCTCGTCGCCGCCACCGCAGGCGCAGTCTCCACCGCCGGCGTCGGCGGCGCCACCGCCGCCACCCTCACCGACGAGGCCGCCGCCTCCTCTGAGGTCGCCGACGTCAACTACGACTTGGTCAACGACGCTGCCGCCCTGTCTTCCGGCGGCTCCCCGCAGATCCTGGCGATCGCGGAGTACAAGCCCACCGCCGGCCTCGCCGACCAGCTGAACAAGTCCGTCGACTACACCTCCCAGGCACTCGCCACCGCGCAGGCCGAGCAGGACCTCGCCGCCGCAGCCGCCTCCATGTCGTCGCAGGTCGGCGCCAACCCGGTCGCCCTAGCCGCCGCGGCCGCCAGCCCGGAGTCCAACGCTTCCGTGGTCCGTCCGGCGGAAGGCACCTTCACCTCCGGCTACGGCCCGCGCTGGGGCACCCTGCATGCCGGCATCGACATCGCCGCCCCGGTCGGCACCCCGATCTACTCCGTCATGAACGGCACCGTGATCAACTCCGGCCCGGCCTCCGGCTACGGCCAGTGGATCCGCGTGCAGCACGACGACGGTTCCATGGCCGTCTACGGTCACATGTCCACGCTCAACGTCGGCGTCGGCGAGCGCGTCCACGCCGGCCAGCACATCGCGGGCATGGGCAGCGAAGGCTTCTCCACCGGATCGCACCTGCACTTCGAGATCCACCCGACCGGCAACGGCGCCGTCGACCCGGTCCCGTGGTTCGCCGCACACGGCATCCACTTCTAACTGCTTCGTAGTACTGACGACGCTGGCCCGGCCCCGATTCAGGGGCCGGGCCAGCGTCGTTTTGCTCGGCGCGCGCGGCGGGAGCCGCTAGGCGTCCTGCCCGTCGCTGCGGGGGTGCGAGGTGGCCAGCTGCGCATCGATGCGCAGCAGCCCGGAGCCGTCGTCGCCGACCAGACGGATCTGGTCGATGATCCCGGAGACCGTGTCCTCCTCCTCGATCTGTTCCTCCAAAAACCAGTTCAGCAACGATCGGCTGTCCAGGTCCCCGACCGAATCGGCGATACGGACCAGCTCGCGGATCATCTCCGAGATCTTTCGTTCATGTTCCAGGGCGATCTCGAAAGCCGCCAACGGCGATTCGATCGGCGTCGACGGCACGGTCATGTCGCCCAGTTCGACGCGCCCGCCGCGGGCGATGAGGTGGTCGGTGAACTTGCTGGCGTGGAAACGTTCTTCGTCGGCCTGGTTCACCATCCAGTCCTTCATCCCGGTGAAACTCAGCCGGTCCAACTCGTAGGACAACTGCATGTACACCAACGACGACTCAAATTCGGCGTTGACCTGCTTATTCATGGCTTCTTGGAGCTTTTCGTTCATGGTCATGCCCCAATGCTAGGCAGATCCGGGGCCTCGTGTCGGGCGCTGCGGCCCGACTCATGGCCAAAGGCCGGGCCACCCGGCAGAGGATGACCCGGCCCGTGAGGCGGTGGCGGGAAAACAGGCGTCCGCGCAACCGGACGCCGTGTTAGGCGCGCAGCGTCTTGAGCGCGTCCGACCAGGCGACGACCTGGTCAAAGACACCGGTCAAGGCGCCAGTGGCGCCGTCACTGGGCGTGAAGGTGGACATGCCTTCGAAGTCGTTGCCGAAGGTGAGGAAAACCTGCGCCCGCACGTCCGCCATCTGCAGCTCGGCGGCGATCAGACGCCAGGCCTCCACGGCGCGGGTGCCGCCGGCGCTGCCGTAGCTGACAAAGCCGATGGCCTTGTTGTTCCACTCGGTGTACAGGTAGTCGACGGCATTTTTCAGCGCTCCCGGCACGGAGTGGTTGTACTCCGGAGTGACGAAGATGAAGCCGTCATAGGAAGCGATCTTTTCTGCCCACGCCTTGGTGTGGTCGTGTTCGTACTGGCCCATGGCCGGCGGCATGGGTTCATCCAGCAGAGGCAGGTCGTAGTCGGCGAGGTCGACGAGCTCGAAGTCGGCGCCCTCCTGTTTCTGG
>CALZCR010000286.1 GCA_945631445.1 uncultured Corynebacterium sp.
GGGTGTCCTCGAGGATGCGCTCGACGTCCTCCTGGAAGCCCATGTTCAGCATCTCGTCGGCCTCGTCGAGCACCAGGTAGCGCAGGTTGGAGATGTCCAACGTGCCCTTCTTCAGGTGGTCGATGACGCGGCCCGGGGTGCCCACGATGATCTGGGCGCCGCGGCGCAAGCCGGAGAGCTGGATGCCGTAGGCCTGGCCGCCGTAGATCGGCAGGACCTGGATGCCGCCGAGGTTGTCGGCGAAGGACTGGAAGGAGTCGGCGACCTGCAGGGCCAGTTCACGCGTCGGTGCGAGAACCAAAGCCTGCGGGGAGCGCTCCTTCTTGTCGATGCGGGCCAGGACCGGCAGCGCGAAAGCCGCGGTCTTGCCGGTGCCCGTCTGGGCGAGGCCGACGACGTCGCGCCCGTCCATCAGGAGCGGAATGGTCTGCTCCTGGATGGCGGACGGCGTTTCGAAGCCGACCTTCTTGACTGCGTCAAGGACGATCTCCGGCAGGCCGAGCCCGTCGAATCCCGACGGGGCATCGGTGTCCTTGTTCTTCTTGGTGTCAGCGTCGGGGGCGGCAGACTCAGCGCTGAGGTCAGCGGCTTCTACTTCTTCCGAGGCGTTGGTGTGGTCATTGGGTGCGTTGTCCGTATCCGCGTTCTGCGCGGTATCGGAGTCGACTGCCTCAGAAGTGTTCGCTTCCCCGGTGTTCTTCTCCGCCTGGTTGGCGGGAGCAGCTGCTGCTGCGTCACCTTGCGAGTTACTCTGAGATTCCGACTGGTTCAGTTCATCCGGCTCATTCACGCCGCCGGTGGCGTTATCGGTAATGCTCATCGCTAAATAACAGTAGTCCAAAGCCGCGCTAATATCCATTTCTTATCGGCGCGATGCCCGGAGTACGGTGAATTGGTTATATCTCGGTTCATGGACACACACCGTTCGTGTAGAAGGGCCCCCACCTCATGTCTGACAGCACTGCGCGAGCGACGCAGACCACCGTCGTCAAGCGTCCCGGTCTCCGGCACCGCCACATCCACTTCATCGCCCTTGGTTCGGCGATCGGCACCGGCCTGTTTTACGGCTCCGCCGGCGCGATCCAGGCCGCCGGCCCGTCGGTGCTGCTGGTGTACCTGCTCGCCGGCGCCGTCGTCTACTTCATGCTCCGCGCCTTGGGCGAGATGAGCGTGCATCACCCGGTGCCGGGTTCTTTCGCCGTGTACACCCGCAAGTATCTCGGCGGCTGGGCGGGTTACATCACCGGCTGGATGTTCGCCTTCGAGATGCTCATCGTGTGTCTGGCCGACCTGACCGCCATCGCCATCTACATGGGCTTCTGGTTCCCGGACGCCCCGCAGTGGATCTGGGTGGCGGTCACCCTGCTGATCGTCGGCGCGGCGAACCTGGCCAGCGTGCGCTGGTTCGGCGAACTCGAGTTCGGGTTCACCCTGATCAAGGTCACCGCCGTGATCGCCATGATCGCCGGCGGCGCCGCGATCCTGGCCTTCGGCCTGTCCCCCGAGGGCGCGCAGACGGGCGTGTCCAACCTCTGGAGCGACGGCGGTTTCTTCCCCAACGGCGTGGAGGGCATGATCGCCTCCTTCATCCTCGTGCTCTTCGCTTTCGGCGGCACCGAGATCATCGGCGTCGCCGGCACCGAGGCCGAGGACCCGCAGCGCTCCATCCCGAAGGCCGTCAACACGGTGCCGATGCGCATCCTGCTGTTCTACGTGCTCGCCCTGCTGGTCATTCTACTGCTGACCCCGTGGAACCAGATCACCGGCGACGCCTCCCCCTTCGTCCAGATCTTTGAGACCCTGGGCGTCAACTGGGCCGCCGCCCTGCTCAACGTCGTGGTGATCACCGCCGCGCTGTCTGCCATCAACGCGGACCTCTTCGGCGCCGGCCGCGTGCTCACGGGCCTGGCCAAAGAAAACCTCGCCCCGAAGATCATGGGCCGCACCTTCAACGGCGTCCCCGTGATGACCACCGTGATCATGCTCGTCGTGCTGGTCATCGGCGTGGTGCTCAACGCCGTGCTGCCGGAGAACGTGTTCGTAGTCATCGCCGCGCTGGCCACCTTCGCCACCATCTATGTGTGGCTGATGATCCTGCTCGCCCAGGTCGCCTCCCGCCGCCAGATGCCGTACGCGGAAGCGCAGGCGTTGAAGTTCCCGGTGCCGTTCTGGCCGTACGGGCAGTGGTTCGCCATCGCGTTCATTCTCTTCAGCTTCGGCATCATGGTGTGGCTGCCGGAATTCCACCTGGCGCTGATCGTGGGCGTGGCTTTCCTCGTGCTGATGACCGTCTTGTATTACGTCACGGGCCGGCCCAAGGCCATCGCACCGGAGGAACACGCGGCGATCAGGTCTTAAGACTTTTCCGCTTATCGACGCCCGCCCACTCCCCACCCGCTCACGCGGGCACGGGAGGGGCGGGTTTTTCGTGCGTCCCGCACGCTATGAGGGTTCTTCCCCGTTTCCTCAGCGGACGCCTCTTCGGTGCTTTAACATGCCCTTCCAGACCCTGACGTCGTAGCCGAGCACCCCGAAGAGAGAAGCGCCTCCATGTCGACCGCCATCCGCCTCGCCGCACTGTCTCTGACGGCCACCACCGCGCTGGCACTGACCGCCTGCGGCGAGAACGGCGGTGAAGAGGCATCGCCCACACCCACGCCGACGAGAGCGGAAACCAGTACCGGGGCCACCGACGCTGACACAACTACAACGCTCGACTCTGAGACGTCGGACGCCGCCACCACCTTTCCTACTACGGAAGCTCTCACAGAGGTGGAAGGACGGAAGTTCATCAGCCAAAACGGGGAAGGCTACGCAGTGCGCTTCGCAGAAGGCACTGTGTGTTATCTCATTGGCGACACTCTTTCCGGTGTCCCCGGATTCTGGTGCAGCTTCGACTTCGGCGACTTGATGGTGCCCACCGATGACAGCTGGGTGGACCGGGACGGCGACGGATACGGGCAGGCGAGCGCCATCGAATTCTCCACCGCCGAAGGCTTTCACCCGGCCACGGCTTGGGAGGGCCCGACTCCGCCCTATGACGCCACCGATCGCGACGCTCAGCTCAACCCGGGCGAACAGGTCGAGATCTGGAGTTTCGTTTTCTCCCAGACCGCTCCGGGCACGATCACCGTGACCCACAAGCTCTCCGGGCATTCTTTTACTATCGACGGCAGTGAATTCACCTCTTCCTCGTGGTCACCGGATGGCTCTGGGGCGGGTAGTCAGGCCGCTGCGGGAGGAAGCCTCCACCCCGAAGATTTCCGCGTCAGCCCGACGGCGTTCACCGTCATTTCCGCCGACGAC
>CALZCR010000287.1 GCA_945631445.1 uncultured Corynebacterium sp.
CGAAGCCGAAGACGCGCTGCGCATCGCCCGGCAGCGCACCGCCCAGGCGGACGCTGCGGAAGAGACCGAAGACGACTGGGGCGAGCCCGCCTCCTGGGAGACGTAGCCGCTACTTCTTCTTCGTCCGCGTCCGCTGCGTGATCTTGCCGTAGGCGGCGCGGATCTCTTCGATCCCTTCGGCGTACTCGCGTAGCGCCGCCCGGCCGACCTCGCGTTCGCGCTGGTAGAGCAGTCCGTAGCCGAAGGTGTCCTCGCCGCGGCGGTGCGCGGCGCGGGCCAGCGCGAGCAACTTGTCGCGGCTGGTCACCGCGTCCTGGAATTCCCCGAGCGAAGACTGCAACGACTTGCAGGCCTTGTACAGCCGCTTAGTTTTCACGGTGGTGGCCGCCCCGACCGCCTCCGCCGCATAGCGCAGCTTCTTGGCGGACTTGCGCACCTCGTGGAAATTTTCCTCCCGGTCGTCCAACGCCATTTTCTCGTTGTACCGGTTGTCCAGCGCCTCCCGGTGCCGCTTCAGCAGCTTCCGGTAGGCCTTCTCCAGCTGCTACAGCAGCACCCGCTCCGGGGAAGGTTTCTGCGGCTGCGCCGGGGCAGGGGCCACCGTGTGCGGTTGGGCCAGCAGCAGATCGATGTCATCGAGCAACTGCAAATACCGGTCCGAGTTCAACGCCGCCACCACCCGGCGGTGCGCGCGGGCGTATTCGGCGCCCATGTCCTCGCGCACATGCCGGCGCGTCTGCTCGTCGACCGTGCCGGAGTCCTCCGCCTCCAACAGCGACAGGAACCTTTCCTCCACGACCTCGGCGTCCCGGGCCTGCCCCAGAATCTGGGCCAGCAGCTTCAGCTCGTCCTGCACCCGGTCGACGTGCTCGCCGCGGAGGACCCCACTGAATGTGCTGAGGTGGCTGCGCAGCTCGCGGGTGGCCACCCGCATCTGGTGCACGGAGTCCCACTCGTCGCGGCGCACCCGCGGATCGTAGGCGATAAGGGTGTCGCGGTTGGCGCGCAGCGCCTCTAAGACGCCGGCCAACGCCGAGCCCTCCTTCACCCCCGGATCCCGCAGGTGCGTCGGCAGGGGCGCGTTCTTGGCCGAGTCGCCCAACGCGCTGACGAGCTTCGACGGCGAGGCCGACACCCGTGCACCCGCCCCGATGAATAACCCCGTCGCGGCCTGCAACAACTGCGCGCCCTCCGGCTCGCCGGACAACCGCTCGTCGAGCTCGAACTCCCACTCCCGCCACGTCGTGGACGTCCCGCCCGGCAACAGGGAATGGGCGGTGACGCGGTCGTCGCACAACTGCGCCCACACCAGGCCGTCGTCGCCCGTCACCGCGGACTCGGCGCGGTGATTGTCCACCTGCGCCACCGGAGCCAACGGATGAGCGCGCACCACCGAACGCACCTGTGCCAGCAGCTCCTCCGGCACGGTGAACTGACCGTCGACCGCGTCGCCGAGCGGCGCGTGCAACTCCACGCGCCCGCCCGTGGCCGGCAACTTCAGATGCCACCCGTCGTCCTCGCCGCCGGTGCGCCGACGCAGCGTGATCTTCTCGCGGCTCAACCGCAGATCCTCGGTGTCGTAGTAGATCGCGGACAACTCCTGCACGCGCGGCTCACCGACCCCAGTCACCTGCGGCAGCCGCAGCAGATCGGGCACGGCGGCGTCCTCGGAGACGGAAAATTTGGCTTCTACTTCGAAAAACTTGTTGACCGACATGTCTCTCCTCCGGGGTGAAACTGCATTATCAGCCAGCCTACCTGCCTGAACACACCTTCAGTATGGTGGGAAACATGAACTCACAACAGGAATTCGTGCTCCGCACCGTCGCCGAACGTGACATCCGGTTCATCCGGCTCTGGTTCACCGACATTTTCGGGCGCCTGAAGTCCGTGATGATGAGTTCCTCCGAACTGGAAGGCACCTTCGAGGAAGGCGCCGGCTTCGACGGCTCCTCCATCGAAGGCTTCTCCCGGATCAGCGAGTCCGACACCCTGCTGATGCCGGACCCCTCCACCTTCCAGGTCCTGCCCTTCGACGACGACGAACCCGAACTGCAGACCGCCCGCATGTTCTGCAACGTCATCAACCCCGACGGCCAGCCTTCCCTGGCTGACCCTCGCCACATCCTCAGCCGCCAAGTCGTCGCCGCCGCCGACGAGGGTTTTTCCTGCATGGTCTCCCCGGAACTGGAGTTCTACGTCCTGCACATCGACCCCGACACCGGCGCCATCCGCCGCACCGACACCGGCGGCTACTTCGACCAGGCCGTCAGCCAGAAATCCCCGATGCTGCGCCGCCGCGCCATGCACGCCCTGGAAGCCATGGGCATCTCCACCGAGTTCGCCCATCACGAAACCGCGCCCAGCCAGCAGGAAATCGACCTGCGTCACGCCGACGTGTTGACCATGGCCGACCACGTCATGAGCTTCCGTTACATCCTCAAGCAGGTCGCCGCCCAAGACAACGTCCACGCCACCTTCATGCCGAAACCCTTCCAAGAACACGCCGGCAGCGCCATGCACACCCACTTCTCGCTGTTCGAAGGCGACGACAACGCCTTCCACGACCCGGACGACGAAATCGCCCTCTCGCGCACCGGGCGCCAATTCATCGCCGGCGTCTTGGAACACGCGCCGGAGCTTTCCGCGGTGACCAACCAATGGGTCAACTCCTACAAGCGCCTGCAATTCGGCAGCGAAGCACCCACCGCCGCCACCTGGGGCATCTCGAATCGCTCCGCTTTGGTGCGCGTGCCCACCTACCGGCTGGACAAGGCCGTCTCCCGCCGGGTGGAGATCCGCTCCCTCGACGCCGGGGCCAATCCCTACCTGGCCTATGCCGTCGTGCTCGCCGCCGGGCTCAAGGGCATCCGCGAAGAATACGAACTCGGCGAACCCGCCGAAGACGACGTCACTGCCTTGACCCACCGGGAACGCCGCGCCATGGGCTACCGTGACCTTCCCACCAGCCTGGACGCCGCTCTGCGCGAATTAGAACGCTCTGAATTCATGGCGGAGGTGCTGGGGGAGCACATCTTCGAGTTCTTCCTGCGCTCCAAGTGGGACGAATGGCACACCTACACCGAACAAATCACTCCGTTCGAATTCGACACCACCCTGCACTACTGATCGAAGGAAAGAGCAACAGCAGTGGTCGCCAAACGCACCGTCCCCTCGCCCGCCGCCTTGGGGTTGACCGGCCCGCACGCCGCCCAGGACCTGGCATGGCTGGGGTGGGCCAACGAAGATTCCCTGGAACTGTTGTGGACCCTCGCCGGCGCCGGCGACCCCGAC
>CALZCR010000288.1 GCA_945631445.1 uncultured Corynebacterium sp.
TCCGGCGGGAGCCGGGGCTAACCCCGTCCAGCAGTCGGCCGACGCCGTCTCCCCGGAGGTGATCGCCGAATCCTCGCAGTCGTCCTGGCCCACCGGTGGCTCCACGGACGCGGCGCTCAGCTCCGTCGAGGTGCTCGGCTCCACCAATCTGCCCGTCGGCCCGCTTTCCAGCGGCCCAATCGGACAGCGACCGGACATCGACCCCGCCGCGGTCGCCACAGTGGTCGACGTCCAGGACGATCCCACCCATGACGGGGTGCAACGCTGGACCATTGATTCGCCGGCGATGGGCAGGAGCGTCGACGTGCAGGTCGTCCCGGCCACAGGCGCAGGCCCGGCCCCGATGCTCTATCTCTTAGACGGCGTCGACGCCCCGGCGGACTCCGGCTGGCTGCACCAGTCGCGTGTCCACGACAACCCCGCCTTTAACGACGTCACCCTGGTCATGCCCACCGGCGCCGGAGCGTCGATGTACGTCGACTGGTACGCCAACGACCCGGTGCTGGGGCAAAACCAGTGGGAGACTTTCCTCGTCAAAGAGCTGCCGCCCCTGCTGGAACACCACGACGACCTCAACCACAACGGCAAGCGCGGCATCGCCGGGTTGTCGATGGGCGCCGGCGGCGCAGTGACCCTGGCCAA
Source organism: uncultured Corynebacterium sp. (assembly GCA_945631445.1). Classification (GTDB taxonomy): domain Bacteria; phylum Actinomycetota; class Actinomycetes; order Mycobacteriales; family Mycobacteriaceae; genus Corynebacterium. The sequence goes on from CALZCR010000288.1 coordinate 643, forward strand.
CGCCAACCCCGGTTTCTACGACGCCGTGGCCGGGATCTCCGGGTGCTATTCCACGACCTCGCCCGCCGGCCGACTGATGGCGCACCACATCGTCAACGGCGCCGGCGGCGCCCTGGTCAACCTCTATGGGCCGAGCGGAGCAGACAACTGGGACCGCTACAACGTCGCCGCCGACCCCTCCGGGCTGGCCGACACCGCGGTCTACCTCTCCGCCTCGCAGGGCGCTTTCACCCCGGAAGAGCTGGAGTACTTCGCCGAGCGCCACTTCGCCGGCATGGTCAACGGCATGGCCCTGGAATGGGGCGCAGAAAGCTGCACCCGGGAACTCGACGACGCCATGCATAAAGCTGGCATGACCCACCAACAGGTCGACGTCCGGCCGGACGGAGTCCACAACTGGCCGAACTTCACCGCGGCGCTGGACCGTGCCTGGGAGGCTATCGGCCCCGCCCTGCGCCCCTAGCTAGAATCGGACGGGTGACTGAGCCGAATGATCTGACCGACCCCGCGCCCGCCGCGGCCGAACCCACGCCCGAGGTCCGCGGCCGCTGGGACGAGCTGGCGCAGGAAATCCGCCGCCACCGCGACCTGTACTACAACGGCGCCCCGGAGATCCCCGACGCCGACTTCGACGCCCTCTTCCAGCGCCTGCTCGCCTTGGAGGCCGACTACCCGGCGCTGGCCGTGCCGGACAGCCCCACCCAAGAAGTCGGCGCCCCCGCCCTGGCGACCAGCACCTTCGACAACGTCGAACACCTCGAACGCATGATGAGCCTGGACAACGTGTTCAGCCTCGAAGAAATGCGCGACTGGCTGGAGCGTACCCCGGCCACCGCCTACCTGACCGAGCTGAAAGTCGACGGCGTCTCCATCGACCTGATCTACCGCCACGGCACACTCGAACGCGCGGCCACCCGCGGCGACGGCCGCGTCGGCGAAGACATCACCGCCAACGCGCGCGTCATCGACGACATCCCCCACCAACTGCACGGCGACGCCCCGGAGCTCGTTGAAATCCGCGGTGAAGTCTTCATTCGCCCCGAGGACTTCCCGGCGCTGAACGAAGCGCGCATCGCCGCCGGCGGCAAACCCTTCGCCAACCCCCGCAACACCGCCGCCGGCGGGCTGCGCCAGAAAAACCCCGACGACGTGAAGAAACGCAGTCTGCGCTTCATCGCCCACGGGCTCGGCGCCCGCGCAGGTTTTGCGCCCGCCACCCAGCAGGAGGCCTACGAAGCCATGGCGGCGTGGGGGCTGCCGGTCTCCGAGTACACGCGCCGGGTGGAGACCGTCGACGAAATCATCGAGCGGATCGAGTATTGGGAGCGACACCGCCACGACGCCATCCACGAGATGGACGGGCTGGTGGTCAAGGTCGACGCGTTGTCCGAACAGCGCGGTTACGGGGCGACCTCGCGGGCGCCGCGGTGGGCGATCGCGTATAAGTACCCGCCGGAGGAGGTCACCACCGAGCTGTTGGACATCCAGGTCGGCGTCGGCCGCACCGGGCGCGTGACCCCGTTCGCGGTGATGACCCCGGTTTTTGTGGCGGGGTCGACGGTGTCGATGGCCACGCTGCACAACCAGACGGAGGTCGCGCGCAAGGGCGTGCTCATCGGCGACACCGTCGTCATCCGTAAGGCCGGCGAGATCATCCCCGAGGTGCTCGGCCCGGTGGCGGATAAACGCGACGGCACGGAACGCGAGTTCATCTTCCCGACGCTGTGCCCGTCCTGCGGCACGCGCTTGGCCCCGCAGAAGGAGGGCGACGCCGATTGGCGGTGCCCCAACACCCGCAGTTGCCCGGCGCAGCTGTCCGCGCGGCTGACGTATCTGGCCGGTCGCGGGGCTTTCGACATTGAGGCGCTGGGGGAGAAGGGCGCCCAGGACCTGATCCGCACGGGCATCCTCAGCGACGAGTCGCAGTTGTTCGACCTGACGGAAGAAAAGCTCGCCGCCTCCGAGGTCTACACCACGACCACGGGCAAGGTGAACGCGGCCGGCAAGAAATTGTTGGCCCACCTGGAGAGCGCCCGGAGCACGGATTTGTGGCGCGTGCTCGTCGCGTTGTCCATCCGGCATGTCGGGCCCTCGGCGGCGCGGGCGTTGGCTGCCCGCTACCGGTCCCTGCCGGAGCTGATCGAGGCCCCCGTCGAGGACTTGGCGGAGACCGACGGGGTGGGCGGGGTGATCGCCGAGAGCTTCAAGGAGTGGTTCACCGTGGAGTGGCATAGGCAGATCGTCGACGCGTGGGCGGCCGCCGGCGTGACGATGGTCGACGAGGTCACCGAGCGCGCGGAACAGACCCTGGAGGGGCTGACCGTGGTGGTCACGGGCACTCTGGAGGGCTTCAACCGGGATGAGGCGAAGGAGGCGATCCTCTCCCGCGGGGGCAAGGCCTCCGGGTCGGTGTCGAAGAAAACCGACTACGTCGTGGCGGGAGAAAACGCCGGGTCCAAGGAAACCAAGGCCCGTGAGCTGGGTGTGCCGGTGGTCGATGAGGCGGGGTTTATGCGGCTGTTGGAGACCGGCGAGGCCTGAGGGGAAAACCCTTCGGCGAGACCTAGGCTTTCGGGCGCACCAGCTCGCCGACGATGGTCCCCAGGGCGCCCAGGTGCTCGACTTCGCTGGCGAGGAAATCCGGGC
>CALZCR010000289.1 GCA_945631445.1 uncultured Corynebacterium sp.
TCTGGAGGTCGTCGGCCGCGTGCAGCAGCGTGTTGAAGCGGTAGTTGACTTCTTGAATCCCGCCGGTGGCGACCTCGTGGTGGAAGCGTTCGATTTCGAAGCCGACCTGCGCCAGGTTGTGGGCGATCTCGTCGCGCACGGGGATGGTCTTGTCGTACGGGGCCGTCGGGAAGTAACCGTCGGTGACGCGGATCTTGTTGCCCAGGTTCGGGGACCCGTCGATCATCGTCTCGGAGTCGGAGTTCCACCAGCCTTCGTCGGAGTCGACCTCGTGGAAGGAACGGTGGACGTCGGTGGAGTAACGCACCGAGTCGAAGACATAGAACTCCGCCTCCGCACCGATGCTGCAGGAATCCGCGATGCCCGTGGACACCAGGTATTCCTCCGCCTTACGCGCGACGTTGCGCGGGTCGCGGGAGAAAGGCTCGTAGGTGAAGGGGTCGTGGACGAAGAACTTCATGTTGACCGTCTTGCGGCGACGGAACGGGTCTAAGTGGGCGGTCGCCACGTCCGGCATGAGCGTCATGTCGGACTGGTCGACGGTGGTGAAGCCAGCCACGGAAGAGCCGTCGAAAGCGAAGCCCTCCTGCGCGGCTTCTTCCGTGAAAGCTTCGGCGGGGACGGTCAACGCACGCTCCGTGCCCAGGAGGTCCGTGAAGCGAATATCGAGGTATTCCACCTCCTCATCACGCAGATAGGAAATCAGGTCGTCATTGGTGGAAAATGCCATGATTCGTTCATTGCTCCTAGGTAAGGTGTGCGGTCGACGTCGTTTAAGACAGGGTCGGGGTATCCCATAGGTTGAGCGGGGTGCCGATTCCCTTCTCCACCGCATTGTTGTAGAGATCGAAGGCCCACGCCACGTCCTCGACGGGCATGCCGCCGATGGAGTAACAGAAGATCTCGTCGTCGTTCTGACGGCCCGGCGCCTTGCCCGAGGCGATGTCGCCGATGTTGACCAGACGCTCTTCCGGCAGGACGCCTTCTTCCTTCATGTCCCACCAGCGGTTGCCCGGGATACCGAGCAGCTGCTCATAGGTCACGTCGGGGCCGTTCTCGTGGAACCATTCGGAATAGAGGCCGGTGTAGTCGACGACGAGACGAGTGGATTCGTCCTTGATGAAGTCTTCGTCGAAGCGGGCCGCCGCCGGGCAGAGCACCAGGGCGCCAGGCTTGAGCCACTCGCGCTTGAAGTACGGGAATCCCTTCGGCCCGTCCGGCGAGGTGGAGGTGCCGCCGATGAGGATGTCGGAGCCTTCGATGGCTTCCTGCTCGGTGTCGACGACCTTCACGGACTCCAGCTGCGGGAAGTTCTCCCGGAACCAGTCAGCGGTGCGCTGGGTGGAGCCGGCGGAGCGGCCCTTGATCTTCAGGTGCTTGATGCTGGGGCGCTGGGTCAGCGAGGAGGCGAAGATGGTGCGGCTCATGACGCCCGGGCCGATGATGCCGACGGTTTCGGCGTCCTCGAGCGCCAGGTGCTTGACGCCCACTGCCGGCACCGCGCCGGTGCGGTAGGCGGACAGCAGGTTGGCCGACATGACGGCCTTCGGGGCGCCGGTCACGGTGTCGTTCAGCACGAACACGTGGATGGAGCGCGGGAGGTCATGCTGACGGTTTTCCGTGTTGGAGCCGTACCATTTCACGCCGGTGGACCGGAAGCGGCCGCCGATGTAGGCGGGCATCGCCATGAAACGACGGTCCGGCCCATTGGCCGGCATGCCTTCGTGTTCCGGGTTGTCGGGGAAGTTGATCTGGGCGCCATGGGAGTTACCCGAGGCTCCGGCCATACGGTAATCGCCGTCGGCCAACAGAACGAGGGTCTCTTCCATGGTTTCCACGCAGGCCGCCGAATCAGTCACCCCCGCTTCGATCATGTCGGGCTCGGAGAGCCAGAGGAGGTCGATCTTCGGTCCGTTCGCGTAGGGATCGCTCACATTCTGCCTTCTGTAGATTACGGACCGCACGATGGGTGGGGGCGCTTCTGCAACGGAGCAGACGGTGGTGCCATAACCGCCGTGCCCGGAGCGCGCCCATGCTGCGCTTACCGTGCGGGTGGTCTCTCACCACAGTACATAGTTTGGAGGATCACAGCCCAGTTTTTCTAGGGATAACGCCCGATCCCGCAGGTCAGACACCACATAAAAGGGTCTTTCTCATCTACCCCCATATGGGGGAAATGTGCCCTTGCGCACATACACGTGATGGGGCAGAATCCTTCCACCCCCGGTCGATCCGGGCTGGGAAAATGACATACCGGGTCACGGGAGATGCTTCCGCCCAAACATTCCCACCCTTACAGCCAACCCTGCACCACCAGAGCAGGCACGATAAAGGCCCGGCCACGCTTCTTGCGTGGCCGGGCCTTTATCCGGTGTCAGTGCACGGGGAGACTACTTGTCGTCGTTGCCCTCGGCGGCGTCAACGTCCTCGTCTTCCTCGATCTCGCCGAAGTACTGCTTCGGGTCGACCTCGTTGCCCTCGTCGTCCTTGACCTCGACGCGGCAGATGGCGGCCGCCAGGGCCTTGCCACGGCGGACGTCGGCGAAGAGGTTGCCGATCTGGTTGCCCTGCTGCAGCTGCTGGACGAACTGGTTCGGGTCCATGCCGTAGGACTGGGCGGTGAACAGGATGTGGTCGGTCAGCTCCTGCTGGGAGACGTCCGGATCCTCTTCCTCGGCCAGGGTGTCCAGGAACAGCTGGGTGCGGACGGATTCTTCGGCCTGTTCGCGGGACTGCGTGTCGAACTCTTCGCGGGTGGTGCCCTGCGCCTCAAGCAGCTGTGCGAGGGCGGCCTCGTCGTGTGCCATCTGGCCCAGGAGCTGGTGCAGCTGGGAGTGGACCTGCTCGTCGACGACGGACTCCGGCAGAGCGAAGTCAACCTTCTCCAGAGCGAGCTTGAGCACCTCGTCGCGGATGGCCGCGGCCTGGTCGCCCTTCTTAGACTCCTCGAGCTGGGTCTTGGTGGACTCGCGGAGCTCGTCGACGGTGTCGAACTCGGAAGCCATCTGCGCGAACTCGTCGTCAAGCTCCGGGAGCTTGCGCTCCTTGGTCTGCTGGACGCGGACCTTGATGGTCGCTTCCTTGCCGGCGTGCTCGCCGGTCTCGAGGGTCGCGGTGAACTCGGCGTCCTCGTCGGTCTTCAGTCCGCGCAGCGCGGTGTCCAGGCCCTTGATCAGGTCGTCGGAGCCGATCTCGTAGGACAGGCCCTCCGTGGAGGCCTCTTCAACCTTCTCGCCGTCGACCTCGGCCTCGATGTCGATGACGGCGAAGTCGCC
>CALZCR010000290.1 GCA_945631445.1 uncultured Corynebacterium sp.
CGGTATTTCTTCAACCGAGCGGAGGCGCTGGCGCTCGTCGCGGCGGGCGATTGATGGGTGTGATCGCCCCAGGTCGACGCGATCTGGTCGCGGAGGTGTCTATCGTCGTGGGTCATGGCTTCTCTCCTGTAAGGCCGGTGTGCTCTGCCTGTCATTCTGCCACGGCCGGGGCATGTTTTAGCTACCCTGGTGAGGCCAACTCCATCTGCGAAAGGTGTGCCTGCCCGTGGCCCTCGACTTCCGTTTCTCTCGCCCCGACGACCATGAGCAGATTCAGGACGTGTTCGACGACGGTTTCGTCTTCTCCCGCAGCCAGCTCACCGGCGAGTGGATCCCCGAAGTAGAGGCCGCCAACGGCCTGCTCGTCGCCCTCGAGGGAGACCTCATCGTCGCTGCGCTGGTCATCACTCTGCCGGACGCGCAGCGGGGCCCGGTGCCGCCGGGGGCGTTGATGGAATACATGGCGGCGAAGCATCCGAAACGCACGTGGGCGATGCTGGGGCCGTTGGGGATCCGCCGCAGCTACCGGGGGCAAGGCCTGGGTTTGCGCATCATCACGCAAGCGACCGCCCGGTTCGCGGAGTACGACCTGCACGTGGCCGTCACGGAAAGCCATGGGGAGAGTTACACCGACATGGCCATGCTCGAGGACGGCCATCTACGGCAGAATTCCCGCGGTTTCACCGTCTACCGTTTCGCCGGCTAGCTTCGGGCGCGCCGCCTTGGCGTCCGCACGAAGACGGCCGCCTGGATTAGGGTGGGGCACATGGAAGGATCATTGGCGGATCAGCTGGCGGCCAAACTGCAGCAGGAAGAACAGGTCGACTCCCCCACCACCACGCTGGGCAGGATCGGCGAGATCGTGGAAAAGGCCACCGGCATCGAGTCGGAGCAGGTGACGGCGGAGAAGTCTCCCTCGGAGCTGGGCATCGACTCGTTGTCGATGATCGAGGTCACCGTCCGCTGCGAGGAGGCCTTCGGCGTGCGGCTGGATGACGCCACGGTGCTGGGCTTCAGCACGGTGGGCGAATTCGCCGACTACCTGGACGAGCACGTCACCGCGGAGGTCTAATCCAGCAGCTGCACGGCTCCGTCGAAGTCGTGTTCTTCCGCGAGGACATTCATGGCCTGGGCGAATTGACGTAGTTCCGCCTCGACGCCGGAGAGCAGCTGGCAGCAGGACAGCGCGTAGCAGTCGGTGACGGCGCGGTCGCGCCGCCACTGGGTGCACAGGTCGGTGGCCAGCGGGTCAGCGCCGGCGGGGTGGGCGCCAGTTTCACTGGGCAGGCTGTGGGCCATCACGGATTCGACGGCGGGGCGCAGCTTTTTGGGCATGCGGGAAATCCGCAACACGGCGGTGCGGTTCACAGGCATGGTCAGGGCGTCCCACTCAGCGGTGTCAGCCGAAGGAAACTTCGGCTGGACAGGTGCGTGGGTACGGGTGGTCGCAATTGTCACGTCGGCGTCCTTTCGGCAGCGTGAAGCACCACCCGTACGCGATGTGCAGGTGGTGCTTAAGACGAGGATCGTCTTCCCCAACGGCCTCGGTCTTGAGCTGTCATCACTTCAAGGATCGTGAGTCCTTGAAGGTGGACACCACCAATCTTGTCTCCCCACCAGTCACACCAGCAACTCTCAAGTAATACTTCAACCCCCGTTTATTAAAGCTCAGGTTGAGAGTGAGGAGGGAAGAACCGCGGACTCCCCCAGCCCGCGTAGCGCCTTCCAGGACGCGCACAGGAGAAAGGTAGCAGAACGGAAGGGGTGTCCCCGCCCTCGACGCGCCCCGCGAGTCGCGGAAGGACGGCACGGAGGCGACGCCGGTGGTCCAGCGGCTCCCTGCGCAGGCCCTACAGTAGCTTGGAAAAGAATCCGGCGATCACGCCGGTTGATGGCGCGGAGGAGTGAGCGGTGAAGACAGGCATCGTCCTTGGGGTGGGGTCGGCGGTCAGCCTCCTCGCACTTTTCCTGTCGGACACGGCCGCCTTCGGAGAGTTGTTGGCGCGGGTGGCGCCGATCCTGGGCTTTGTGGCGGCGATGTCCGTCGTCGTCAACGCCGCGGAGACGGAAAACACTTTCGCAGGGCTTCTCCTCTCCCTCCAACGACGGCTGGGCATAGGCGCGGAGGGAACACGCAGCGACCAGCTGAAGTCCTGGCTGTTGATCATTATCTCCTGCGTGCTGACCACGATCTTCTTCTCGCTGGACACCACCGCGATCTTGTTGACCCCGTTGGCGATCAAGATGGCCAGGCACGCCGGCCTCAACGTACTGGGCGCGACTTTCGCGGTGGTGTGGACGGCCAACCTGGGCTCGCTGTTGCTGCCGATCTCGAATCTGACGAATCTGCTCGCGTTGCAGACGGAGTATGTCCAAGGGCTGGTGGACTACCTCAGGCAGTCCTGGTTGCCGTCGCTCGCGCTGATTCTCGTAGCCGCGGCCTGCCCCCTCCTGCTGCGGGAGGCCACGAATTCCCGGACCAGCGCCACACCGCTGACCGGAGAGCTCAACCCCCGGGCCAGGGTCTTCGCCCTCCTCATCGGGGCACTGTTGATCCTGTTGCTCACGCCCCTCGCTTTCTGGGTCCCCACCACCGTCGCCGCGGTGGTCTCAGTGTGGCTGTTGTATCGCTGGACCCCACAGGAGGTGCGCTGGAACCTCATCCCCTGGAACACCCTCGCCTTTGCGCTGTTGCTGACCACCCTGGCAGCTCTGGTGCACCACGCGGGACTGCTGGACCCGCTCCTCGAGTGGCTGGGCGGACAAGGCGACGGCGCCAGGGGCGCATTCGTCTTGGCACTGACAGGTGGCGCAGTGGCGAACCTGATCAACAACATCCCCGCCTATCTCGCGCTGGAACCGGCCGTCGACTCCGCCCGTGGCCTGATGGCTTTGCTGGTGGGCGTCAACGCCGCGCCCATCGTCACCCCGTGGGCGTCGCTGGCCACCTTGCTGTGGGCCGATCAAGCCCGGCGGCAGGGGGTGCAGGTTCGCTGGCGCACCTTCATTTTGCTGGGCCTAGTCATCGCCCCGGTGGCGGTAGTCGTCGGCACCGGCGCGATCGTCGTCATGTCGCCGTAGCGTCCCGTTTCACTGTGCCGACGCTGAGCGCGCCCGTTGTACCGCACACCACACCGTCTAGGACAGCTCCCAGGCCGGGGCGAAGGAGTCCATCGAATCGCGCGCCTGCTCCGGGGTGGCGCCTTCGAAGTTGATCAGCAGCTCGTCCGCGCGCGCCTGCTCAGCGAAGTCCTC
>CALZCR010000291.1 GCA_945631445.1 uncultured Corynebacterium sp.
GGTGCGCACGCGAGAGGCGTCGGCGCGCCCACCGGTCAGCAACCGTAGGCCGGTGACCATCATGGTTTTACCTGCGCCGGTCTCACCCGTGAGCACGGTCAATCCACCGGCGAACTCCGCTTGGGCACTCGCGATGACGCCCAGATTGGCGATGGTGATGTCAGCGAGCATGCGTCCCAGATTACCTGTCGGTCGGTTTCGGACCGCGCCACCCCGCCACCGGCAGGCGCAGCTTCGTCACCAACCGGTCCGTGAAGGGCTGATCGTCGAGACGCACCCACCGGACCGGACGATCACCGGTGACCGCCTCGACGCGTGATCCGGGCGGCATCGGGATATTGCGGAACCCGTCGAAGACGACCATCGCCGACGACGTGGTGGACCGCGACTCCACCGCCACCGTGGAGTGCGGGGACACGACCAACGGCTTGGTGAACAACGCGTGCGCGTTGTTGAGGACCACGAGCATCGCGTCCAGCTCCGGCCACAGGATCGGACCGCCGGCGGAGAACGCGTACGCGGTCGAACCCGTCGGCGTGGAAATGAGCACCCCGTCACAACCGAAGGAGGACACCGGGCGAAAATCAACCTCGAGGATCGCATCCAGCACGCCGCGGCGGTTCAAGTTTTCAATGCTGACTTCGTTCAGCGCCCAATTGCGCCCGATGACCTCATCGTCGGAATCGTAGACCGTGACGTCCAGGGTCATGCGGTCCTCAACCCGGTAGGTCTTGTCGATGACCCGCTGGATCGCGAGATCGAGCGACTCGACCTCCCACTCCGCCAGAAATCCGACGTGGCCTAAGTTGATGCCCAACACCGGCAAATCCTGGGCCCGGGCCAGGTCGGCGGCGCGCAGGAAAGTGCCGTCGCCGCCGAGCACGAGCACGAGCTCACAGCCGGCCGCGGCTCCCGGGCCGTGAGTCACCCGCGGCAGATTCCGCAGGGAGGGATGCTTGTCCAACGCCCGGGTGTCATGGTGGGCCAGCACCCGCACGACGATGCCGGCGCCGCCCAACACCTCTGCGGTGCGTGCGGCCGCCGCGATGTTCTCCTCCCGGCCGGTGTGCGGCACCAAGAGGATCTCCCGCGGCTTCTCGCCGGGGTTCAAGGTCGACGTCTGCTCTTCACCCATTGTCACTGCGGACCTTCCTTCACGGCCTGATCAATCATCTCGGCCAGCTCTTCACCGGCAGGCGCGGCGGCTCCACCGTCTTTGACCAGCCATAAGAAATATTCTACGTTGCCGCTCGGCCCCGGCAGCGGGGAGGCGACCACGGCTTTGCAGCTCAATCCCAGTGTCTGAGCGAATTCCGCGACTTCCCTGGTCACCTCAGCGCGCAACTGGGTGCTGCGCACCACCCCACCTTGCCCCAGCCGATCTTTGCCCACTTCGAACTGAGGCTTGACCATCGGCAACAGGTCGGCCCCTTCACGCAGCGCGGACACGATGGCGGGCAGCGTCAGCCGCAAAGAGATGAACGACAGGTCGCCGACCATCAGGTCGCAGGCGCCCCCACACATTTCCGGGGTGAGATGGTGGATGTTGGTGCGGTCCAGCACCCTGACCCGGTCATCGTTTTGCAGACGCCAGATCAGCTGTCCGTAACCGACGTCCACGGCCACCACCTCCGAAGCGCCGCGCCGCAGCAACACGTCGGTGAACCCGCCGGTTGAAGCGCCGGCGTCCAACGCCTTCTTTCCCGCCACCGACAATCCGAGCGGCTCGAACGCCGCCAGCGCCCCGAGCAATTTGTGCGCGCCGCGGGAGGCCCACCCATCGTCGTCTGAGTCCTCGACCTTGATCGAGGACTCCGGTTCCACGACCGTCGCCGGTTTCTTCGCCGGGAAACCGCCGACGACCACGCGACCGTCTTTGATCATCTCGACGGCGTGTTCGCGAGATCGAGCGATCTTCCTGCGGACCAGTTCCGCGTCCAATCGTCTCCGCCCTGGGGCCATGAGGCAGTGTCCTTTCGTTCGCGTGGGTTCTAGTTTTTCTGCAGTGCCCGGTGCAGCACGTCGTGTGCCGCCTCTAGCTGCGCAGTCTCCGCCGCTAGATCCGCAGCTGGCGTCGCCAGAACGCCGGACAGTTCCGCGTCGACGTCCGCCGGCGTGATCTGCGGCCGATGCGGATCCCTCGGCTTCGGAGAAGACATCTAACGCCACCAGCCGGCGGTGGCGGCCTCGGCTTCCGCGGAGCCTGGGCGGATCAGCTCTGGGGGTTCGGGCATCGCCCAGGCGACTTCGAGGACGGTGCGCAGCGCCTCGATCGCGGTAGCGCCCGCATGCCCCCGCTCCAACAGGATGTCTCGCCGATTGATGCGTGCGGTGAACCCGCCTTGCGCACCCGGCAGCAGCTGGTGGGCCTCCTTCTTCAGGTCCAGCATATTTTCCGCCAGGTAGGTCGGGCGTTGCTCCTTCGGAGCCTCCAGCAGGGCCAACGGCCCAGACACCCCGGTCAAGACATGGAAAGTGGGGATGCCCGCGGCATTCGCCCCTTCGATGTCCGTGTTGAGACGGTCGCCCACCGCCAGTGGTTTCGTCGCGGCGAGATTCTGCACGGCCTGTTGGAACATCACCGGTTGCGGTTTGCCGGCCGCGGCCGGAGCCACGCCCGTCGCCGAAATCACGGCGGCCACCATGGAGCCGTTGCCGACCGCCAGTCCCCGCTCCATCGGCAACGTCGTGTCCAAGTTGGTGGCGATGTAGGCCGCCCCACCGGCGATCGCCAACGTCGCCTCCGTCAGCTGCGCCCACCCGGTCGCCGGATTATGCCCCTGCATCACGACCTCAGGATTGTCTTCGGCGGAATCGACCACCTCGAAACCGGCTGCCCGCGCTAGGTCCCGGAAAGAGTCCGTGCCCAGGATCAGCACTTTGGTGCCTGCCGGGAAGTCTTGCCGCGCCAACGTCACGGCCGCTTGCGAGGACGTCAACACCAGTTCTTCATTGGCGTCGAGACCGATCCCTCGAAGCTTCTCCGCCACTTCCTGTGGCGCGCGGGCGGCGTTGTTAGTGATGTACATGCATGCCAGACCAGATTCACGGATCGTCTCGACGGCGCCGGGGATCGCCCGGCCACCTTCCCAGACTGTCCCATCGAGATCCAGCAAGAGGGCATCATAATAATCCAGCAAACTCATGTATGAAATACTATCCCAGCTCGGTGAGACGCTCGGCAGCGTCCGTGAGTTCTTCCCGATCCATCTCCACGGTGTGGGCGAACCATTCCTTGGCTTCCTCAG
>CALZCR010000292.1 GCA_945631445.1 uncultured Corynebacterium sp.
CCTGCAGCACGACGCGGGTCCATTCTTCTTCGTCGGAAATCGCGCCGGCGCCGTCCATCACGTCGGTGACGGGAACGGGGTCGCGCTCATAGGCTGCTTCGATTTGTTCGTTGCGGGCGACGATGTCGTCGTCCTTGTTCAGCTGCCAGGGGGCCAGGGCGGTGAAGGCGAAGTAAGAGAGCGCAACGATGATCGCGGCCAGGATGAACCAGTTCGGCGTGAGGAATTGTTTCCACCCTGCTGACTGCTTCTTGCCGCGCTCAGTTCCGTAACGCTTCTCCACTGTGGTAGTCACAGCTCTTACTCTACTCCCATGGGGCAAAGCCCCCAAGCAGGGAATTTCTACAGGCGCGCGCGAACCCACTCCACGATGCCGGGGGCGGCGGCCTCGATTTGGCGGCGGGTGGTACGGAAGCCTTCCGGCCCGCCGTAGTAGGGGTCGGCGACGGAGGCGTCGTTATCTGCGGCCGGGTCGAAGTCGCGCAGCAGGACCACTTTGTCTTCTTCGGCGCCGCTGGCGATGAGCTCGGAGCGGTGCCCGGTGTCCAGCGCCACGATCAAGTCGGCGGCGAGCGTGGCCGGGCCGACCTGGCGGGCGATGTGGGTGGCGCCGTCGTAGCCGGCTTTGCGCAGTTCCTCCACGGCGCGACGGTCCGCGCCCTGTCCGACGTGCCAGCCGCCCATGCCGGCGGAGGTGAGCTCGACCTTGCCGGCCAGGCCGGCGTCCTCGATTTTGTCGCGGACAATCACCTCGGCCATGGGTGAACGGCAGATGTTTCCGGTGCAAATGAAGTCGATGTGAATGGGTCGTTCCTTCTGCTCAGTCTGACCAGTCACGAATGACGGCCTCCAATTCTGTCACGGTCGTTGCGGTGTAGGCGGCCTGCGCCCACTCAGCTTCGTCGCCGTATCCCCACGTCACGGCGACGGTCTCGATGCCGAAGTGCGCTGCCCCCGCAATGTCGTGGGAGCGGTCGCCGACCATGAGGGTATCCGAGGTCCGGTCCGCGATCCCCACCGAGTCCAGGACGTGCCGGATCACCGCGGATTTCGAGCGCCGGTCCCCATATTCCTCCGCGGCGCCGAGGAAGTCGATGTGTTCCAGCACCCCGATCCGCTCCAGAATGTTGCGCGCGAAACCCTCGCCCTTGCTGGTGGCCGTGGCCACGAAGAAGCCCTGTTCTTTGAGGCGCGCGATGAACTCCACCATGCCCTCGAAAGGCTGCGCCTGGCTCCAGCCGCCGCCGCGGGTGAAGGCCATGTAAGCGTCGAAGGCCGCCGGCACCAGCTCCGCGTCCATCAACCTTCCCAGGGTCTGCTCCATCGGCGGACCGGGGATCTTCGCGGTGAAGTCCTCCGACGGGTGCGCCACGCCGACGGCGTCGAGGGCGTGGAGGAACCCGGCGCGGATGCCGGGGAAGGAGTCGATGACGGTGCCGTCGACGTCCAGGAAAATGATGCTGCGGCCAGCGGGCACGGAAAAGTTCATGGCTATAGCTTGGCAGAAACGTAGACTAGGTGCCCATGACTACTGTTGCCGACCTGACGAAGCTTCTCGACGCCACGTATCCGCCCGCCCTCGCCGAGTCCTGGGACTCCGTCGGCCTGATCTGCGGCGACCCCGCCGACGAGGTCGAACTCGTCGCCTTCGCCCTCGAGGCCACCAACGCCGTGGCCGAAGCCGCCGTCGAGGCCGGCGCCCAGCTGCTCGTGGTCCACCACCCGCTGCTGATGCGCGGGGTGGACTCCGTGGCCGCCGACACCGCCAAAGGTTCGGTCATCCACACCCTGATCAAGGGCGGCTGCGCGTTATTCGCCGCCCACACCAACGCCGATTCCGCGCGTCCCGGCGTCAACGACAAACTCGCCGAGCTCGTGGGCGTCACCCCGGGCCGGCCGATCAAGCCGGTGCTTCTGGGCGCCACCGACAAGTGGGGCGTCCACGTCTTGGCCAAGGACGCCGACACCGTCAAAAACGCCTTGTTCACCGCCGGCGCCGGCCACATCGGCGACTACGCCGAATGCTCCTTCGACATTGAAGGCACCGGCCAGTTCACTCCGCTGCCCGGCGCGGACCCGACCGAGGGTGCGGTGGGGGAGAATTACCGCAGCCCGGAGTTGCGCGTGGAGTTCGTGGCCCCGCGGCGGCTGCGCCACACGCTGATCGACGTGCTGCGCGGCGCGCACCCGTATGAGGAGCCGGCCTTCGACATCGTGGAGCTGGCCCAGGACGTGGACCTGTCCACGGCCACGGGCTTGGGTCGGATCGGCGTGTTGCCGGAGCCGATGACCTTGCGGGAATTCACCCAGCAGGTCGCGGACGCCTTGCCGGAGACGGTGTGGGGCGTGCGCGCCGCCGGGGACCCGGAGCAGCTGGTCAGCACGGTGGCGGTGGCGTCGGGGGCAGGCGATTCCATGATGGGCCCGGCCACTTCGCTGGGCGCGGACGTGTTGGTCACCTCCGATCTGCGGCACCACCCGGTGGACGAGCATCTGCGCGCCGGGGGGTGCGCGGTGATCGACGCGGCGCACTGGGCCAGCGAGTACCCCTGGACCATGCAGGTCAGTGAGATTGTGGCGGATCAGGCGGGCGTCGATACGCTGGTGATCCCCCTCCGCACGGACCCTTGGACCGTTTCCGCACACCCGAACGGGTAGAAATAGGAAGTTTAACGGTTCCCCCGGATAAATCCGGGGGATTTCTAGCTCAGATTGCACGCGCAACGTCCCCGGAGGGAGGTTGCACATGTCTTATATCCTCAACACTAGTGTGGCCCCGTTCTGCCACAGCCAGGATCACCCTGGCGGCGTTCCGGTCCCTGCCTGCGAAATATCCGCACGCAGAGCACCGAAAGATGCGTTCTCCGAGATCGAGTGCTTGCTTGGCTCTCGCGAAACACTCCGAACACGTCATGGTCGTGTAGGCGGGCTTAACCAGCACCACCTTCCGGCCAGCCCGCTCAGCACTGGTGATCAGTTCTCGCTTGGCCGCGCCAATAGCGGCATCAGCGGCCTTCCTGGCCATCGTGGATCTAGCAAGGAAGGTCGGCTTGAAGTCTTCCAGCGCGATCAGATCATGGCTGTCGGTGATCTTCTTGGCCCACACCCGGGAGTCGTGTGCAGTTTGCCGGGCTGCCTTCTTGTGCAGTTTCGCCGCCTGTCGGCGGGCACGCTTGTAACCGTTGGAGTGCGGATGTCCCTTACGATGGCGCCGCGCCATTTTCCGCTGAGCCTTGGC
>CALZCR010000293.1 GCA_945631445.1 uncultured Corynebacterium sp.
CAATTCCACGACGTGACGAGCTCTGAGGAAGAAAGCGCCCCAGAGAGGAATCGAACCTCCGACACCGGCTTTAGGAGAGCCGTGCTCTATCCACTGAGCTACTGGGGCTTGCGCCCTGCGCGGTAGTTAAGGCTACCCGAGGGTGAGGACGGCGGTTAAACCGCCTAGTCTTAGAACCGTCAATGTTTTGCCGATGAAAGGACCAGCGGCTATGCCGGACGTGCACAACAATCATGAGCTTCAGCCCACTTTCACTGACGTGCAGCGTCGAGTGGTGTTCGCCGAGACCGTCACGAAGGACGGGGTGCCGGTGCTGTCCGTCGACAAGCAGGTGCCGGGCGGGTCCTCGAAGCGGTTGCTGCTGTTGAACAAGACGGACGCACAAGCCGCGATCCGGGCTCTGGAGCGCTACCTGAACCACATCTACGCCCAGGAACTCAACGGCATCAACGCCTCGTTGTCCCCGGCCGACATGCTGGAAATCTTCGGCGCGGACGACGACGAAGACTAAAAGACTAAGCGGTCAGCTCGGCGTGTTTCGCCCGGACGGAAGACGCCGGCGGGTTCGTCTCGTGGGTGCCGTCGGAATAGAGCACGGTGGGCACCACGCGGTTGCCGTCGTTGACGGATTCGACCCAGGCGGCGGCGTCGGCGTTGCCCTCGGCTTCGACGTCGACGATCTCGTAGGGGGTTTCGGAGCGGTCGAGGTTGCCCTTGAGCTTCTTGCAGAAGGGGCACCAGTCGGTGGCGAAGATGGTCACGGGGGCGGTGGTCTGCGGGGTGGCGACGTCAGTCATGTTTTGTCCTATCGGTGGATTCGTGAGTATCGGATAAAACGGTAGCGTAGCGGATTCTCCGGGGCGGAGCCGACAGTCAGCCGACCAGCGGCGGATTCCAGCCAGCCGGTGTCGGAGGAGACCTCGAAGGCGTCGGGGATGGCGGGGGCGCGCACGGCGTCGTCGCCGAGCAGGTCAGCGACTTCGCAGTCCATGACGGTGACTTCGAGGACGTCGGCGTATTCCACGGCCCCCTGATACAGGCGGGCCCCGCCCATCACCCAGGCAGCACGGTCGACGTCCGTCGGCGACGACACGATCGTGGCGCCGGCGGACCAGTCGCCGGGCTTATGGGAGGAGACCACGAAGTTTTCGCGCCCGGGCAGGGGGCGGAACATTTCCGGGAGAGATTCCCAGGTGCGCCGTCCCATGACGACGGGCGCCCCGTAGGTGGTCTCCTTGAAGTGGGCGAGGTCCTCGGGGACGTGCCACGGCATCTGCGTGCCGTCGCCGATCACCCCGTCCAAGGATTGCGCCCAGATCGCGCCGAGCATCAGACCGACACCTGCGCCTTGATCGCCGGGTGCGGGTCGTAGCCGACGACCTCGATGTCGTCGAAACCGTAGTCGAAGATCGACGCCGCCTTGTTCAGCTCGAGCTGCGGGTAGGGGCGCGGCTCGCGGGTGAGCTGCTCTTTGACCTGTGCGATGTGGTCGTTGTAGATGTGGCAGTCGCCGCCGGTCCAGATCAGCTCGCCGACCTCCAGTCCGGCCTGCTGGGCGAACATGTGGGCCAGCAATGCGTAGGAGGCGATGTTGAAGGGAACTCCCAGGAACATGTCGGCGGAGCGCTGATAGACCTGCAACGACAGTCGCCCGTCGACCACGTAGAGCTGGAAAAGCAGGTGGCAGGGCAGCAGCGCCATCTCGTCGAGTTCGGCGACGTTCCAGGCGGAGACGACGTTGCGGCGGGAGTCCGGGTTCTCGCGCAGCGTGTCCAGGGCTCCCTGGATCTGGTCGATGTGCTGTCCGTCGGGGGTGGGCCAGGAGCGCCACTGCACGCCGTAGACGGGGCCTAATTCACCGTCGTCGCCGGCCCATTCGTTCCAGATGCGGATGTTGTTGTCCTGCAGCCA
The DNA here is from genome assembly GCA_945631445.1 of uncultured Corynebacterium sp. GTDB lineage: Bacteria > Actinomycetota > Actinomycetes > Mycobacteriales > Mycobacteriaceae > Corynebacterium. The sequence goes on from CALZCR010000293.1 coordinate 1,912, forward strand.
CTGGACGTTGGAGTCGCCCGAGAGGAACCAGAGCAGTTCACCGGCGACGGCGTGGAAATAGACTTTTTTGGTGGTCAGCAGCGGGAAAGAGTCTGCCAGGTCATAGCGCAGCTGGCGGCCGAACACGCTGACGGTGCCGGTGCCGGTGCGGTCGCCCTTGGACGCGCCGTTGGCGAGGATGTCGCGCAACAAGTCCTCGTAGGGCGTGTTGATATCACGTGCAGTCATAACAACCCAGCCTAGAAGCTGCCGTGCTCGTCCAGGTAATCCGAGGCCAGGCTCAAGATGTCGTCGGCGAGCTCTGGACGACAGATCAGCAGGTCGGGGATGAAGGTGTCTTTTTGGTTGTAGACGAGCTTCTCGCCGGTGAGCCGGGAGGCGTGCAGCCCGGAAGCCAAGGCGACGCCGACGGGGGCGGCCTGGTCCCACTCGTACTGGCCGCCGGCGTGGACGTAGGCGTCGAAATCGCCGAGGAGCACGTTCATGGCCTTGGCGCCGGCGGAGCCGAAGCCTTCGGTGGTGAAGCCGAGCTTGCCGGCCACGTGGTCGGCGACGTTCGGCGGGCGGTTGCGGGAGACGATGACCTTGCGGGCCAGCGGCCCGGTGACGTGTTGGGCGTCGGCGGAGGAGAAAACCACGCCGAGGTCGGGCAGGGCCACCGCGGCGTGCGCGGGCTCGCCGTCGACGACCAGCGCGATGTGCACCGCCCAGTCCTGGCGGCCGGTGGCGAATTCCTTGGTGCCGTCCAGGGGATCGATGATCCAGACGCGCTCCTTGCCCAGGCGCGCGGGATTGTCGGCGGCCTCTTCGGAGAGGAAGCCGTCGTCGGGGCGGTGCTGCGCGAGGACACGCGCGATCCAGTTTTGGGCGAGGTCGTCGCCAGCGTCGCCGAGGTTGCGCCCGCGCAGCAACCCCACGCCGCGAATGCCTTTGAGGATTTCGCCGGTGCCCTGGGCGAGCAAGTCGGTCAACCGGGCGTCGGATACCTGTGCAGTCATATCTACGACAATAACCCGCCGGTTAGAGTTAGGCATGGCCGATAACATCCTGGACCGTTTCCGCCCGCAGGTCGCCACTTGGTTTACCGAAGTCTTCGCCGCCCCCACCCGGGTGCAGGAACAGGCGTGGGAGGCGATCGCGGACGGGGAGAACGCCCTCGTGGTCGCGCCGACCGGTTCGGGCAAGACCCTGGCCGCATTTTTATGGGCCCTGAACTCCCTCGTGGAAGACGACGAGCGGGAAGAGGGCGTGCGGATCCTCTACGTCTCCCCGCTCAAGGCCTTGGGCGTGGACGTGGAAAACAACCTGCGCGCGCCT
>CALZCR010000294.1 GCA_945631445.1 uncultured Corynebacterium sp.
CGCGGAGCATCGCCCCGAAAAAGAGAAAAATCCAGGCAGCCCAGAACGGGTACGCGCTGAAGATGCCGTCCATTCGCCGCTCCCATCCGTCGTGTTGCTGTGAGCCACCCAAACTACGCCTGGTCCGTCACGGGGCGCGGGGAGTTTTTGCGCCCCCGGACCCACACCATCAAGATTAGGATAGCTTTACCTTAATCGCAAGGGCGGTTTGATAGGTTCGTACGGGGGGAAAGCTCGTCCACCCGGGTGGTTCGGAAGCAATCTACAGCTGCGTGACCTGACCCGCCTCCACCCGCCAGTGCCGGTTAGTGCGCACGGACTGCAGCATCCGCCGGTCGTGGGTGACCAGCAAAAGGGTCCCGTCATAGGCGTCGAGGGCTTCCTCCAACTGCTCAATCGCGGGCAGATCCAGGTGGTTCGTCGGCTCGTCGAGTACCAGCACGTTCACGCCGCGGGCCTGCAACAGCGCCATGGCGGCGCGGGTGCGCTCCCCCGGCGACAGCTCGTCGACGGCCCGGTGCACGTGGTCGGCGGCGAGCCCGAACTTGGCCAGCAGGGTGCGTACTTCGCTGGCGGTCATCTCTGGGACGGCCGCCTCGAAGACCTCCACCACTGCGTCACCGCCGGCCAGCACGGAACGCGCCTGGTTGATTTCCCCGACCTGCACGCCGGCGCCGAGGCTCGCGGTTCCTTGATCGGGACGCTGCACTCCCAGCAGCGCTCGCAGCAGGGTGGACTTGCCGGCGCCGTTAGGGCCGGTGATGATGATCCGCTCCCGCGCGTTGACCTGCAGCGACACCGGCCCCAACACAAAATCGCCCTGCCGGTAGACGGCGTCGTTGAGGGTGGCCACCACAGAACCGGAGCGCGGCGCCGCGGCGATCGAAAACTCGAGCTTCCACTCCTTACGCGGCTCCTCCACCTCTTCCAGTCGCGCGATGCGGCTTTCCATCTGGCGAACCTTCTGAGCCTGTTTCTCACTCGACTCGGTGGCGGCCTTGCGCTTGAGCTTGTCGTTGTCGGGCGCCTTGCGGATGGCATTGCGCACCCCCTGACTCGACCACTCCCGTTGGACGCGAGCCCGGGCGACGAGGTCCTCCTTCTTGTCCGCGAATTCTTCGTACTTTTCCCGCTGGTGGCGGCGCAACGTGGCGCGTTCCTCCAAATAAGAGTCGTATGAGCCACCGTAAAGGTGATGAGAATCCTGCGCGAGGTCCAGTTCGAGGACCTGGTTGACGCAGCGGGTGAGGAATTCACGGTCGTGGCTGACCAGCACCACCCCGCCGCGCAGCCCCTGCACGAAGTCCTCGAGCCGCTCCAACCCGTCGAGGTCGAGGTCGTTGGTCGGCTCATCCAGCAGCACCAGATCAAAGCGCGACAACAGCAGGGCCGCCAAACCCACACGTGCCGCCTGCCCGCCGGACAGCGACGTCATCAACTGCGTATCGACGCCCTTCTGCCCCACCTCGAAGCCCAATTCCGCCAGCACCACCGGCAAGCGGTCCTCCAGGTCGGCGGCGCCGCTGGCCAACCAGCGGTCCAGCGCGACGGAGTAAGCCTCGTCGGCGGCCGCGCTCGTGCCCACTGTTTCAGCGGCGGACTCCATGTCGAGCGTCGCCTGGGCACACCCGGTGCGCCGGGTGACGTAGTCGACGACGGTCTCCCCGGGCACCCGGTCATGCTCCTGCGGCAACCAGCCGATGAAGGCGTCCGCCGGCGACAGACTCACCGACCCGGCCTGGGGGTGATCCGCTCCGGCGAGCAGGCGCAGCAGGGTGGATTTACCGGCGCCGTTGGCCCCGACAACACCGATCACATCGCCCGGCGCGACGGTGAGGTTGAGGGAATGAAACAGGGTGCGGTGGCCGTGGCCGCCCGCCACATCGTGTGCCACGAGAGTTGCGGTCATCGTAGTATTCTCGCACCCGCGCGGTGCTGAGGCGCAACCACGACGTCTGCAGCTACGAAAACTGGTGGGACAATGACGGGCATGACGACATTTCCTCTCCATCCTCCGAGCCCGCCTCCCTTGCGGGGAGACGAGCCCGTTCAGGGCACCGACGCCACTGTGCTGGACTTCTGGCGATTCGCGCTCTCAGACTTCAAAATGAATAATGTCCGCGGTTATCTCGCCGAGTTTCTCGTGGCCCGCGCCATCGGGGCAGCTGGCCCCCGAGTGGAGTGGGACGCCTACGACGTGGTGGCCCCAGATGGAACCACCATCGAGGTCAAGGCCTCCGCATATCTCCAGTCCTGGGAGCAACGAACTACTTCCCGCATCACCTTCTCCGGTCTGAAGAAAAGAGTCTGGGACACGGCCACCGGCATGAGCGAGGAGCCGACCTATAACGCCGAGATCTATGTCTTCGCTGTTCAGACAGCCCTCACCCATGAAGAGTACGATCCGCTTTCCGTCTCCCAGTGGCAGTTTTACGTCATGTCACGTCCCGCGTTACAGGAGATCGGCTACGCATCGATCGGGTTGTCGACTTTAAGACGACACGCAGGCCCTGCCGTCACGTACTCCGAGCTGGCCGACACAATTCAATCGGCCTCTGCGCGGGTGCGGCCAGGAAATTGAGGGGCCATGCCCCGCCAGCCATCTTTTCTCGTGTGTGCCACGAGAGCCGCGGTCATCGCCTTATCCTCGCACGTGCACCTCACCGGCGGGCTCTAGCGAAAAATCCGCCGCACCAGCCGGTGGGCGGCACGCTGAGCGAAGTGCCGGCCCGTCGCCTCAGGGCCGCGTCGTACCGCCTGAGCGTCGTTACGCAGGCGCCGCAATCGCAACAACTTATTGAGCATAGTTCCCTTTCCTCTGTGCGTGCCCGAAGTCTACGCCGGTCCCGGTAGCCAGATCCATCCCTCGCGCCGGGTCAGCTCCATGAGGTCGTCCGGTGGCGGGATACAGACCCCCTGGGCGACGTCTCTGGCGATCAGGGCAGCCAGCACCGCGTCAAGCGCGTTGTCGTCGGCCAGGCACAGGTCACGGTGGCCGTTCCACTCCAACCGCGGGTGACGCTCCCTAAGCGCGACAACGAGTTCGGCTCGCCGCTCGACGTTCTTCCGCCCCTTGTACCCGCGGTAGGGCAGCCCCCACAACCGGAGGGCTGCGGCGGGGTAGACCTCGCACACCACCCCGAATCCGGCCCGGTCGACGGCGGTCCCCCGCTTCCTCAACCGGGCCTCAATCCCGGCCCAACGCAGCGCCGGATGGGCGATGCGG
>CALZCR010000295.1 GCA_945631445.1 uncultured Corynebacterium sp.
AGGGGAGGGACTGACATGTCCACGTCCATCAACCAGCCCGCGTCGCAGACATCTGCGTCGTCGAAGTCTCCGGGACCGTCACCCGCCTCCACCGCGGAGGCATCGCGTCCGGCCCAGCCATTGCCGCCCACGCCCCGGGCCCAGAGTCATGCACAACCAGTGATCACCCAGGCGCAACGTAAGCGTCTGCGTGAGCGGGACACGCCCCGGGCGGGGTCTGTGACCGCCAAGATTTTAGGGTACCTCGGCCTGCTCATCGCCGTCCTGGTGATCTTGGTCCCCCTCTATTTCATCGTGATCACCTCGTTCAAGCAGTACGCCGAAATCTATGCGGACCCGATCACTTTGTGGCCGCAGGCGTGGGAGATCGGCAATTACCTCCGCGTCCTGGAGACCTCGGGTTTTCTGGAGTACCTGCGAAACTCGGTGATCATCACGAGCGTGCTGACGGTCGTGCAGGTCATTTTCGGGGTGCTCAGCGCCTACGCGTTCGCCTTCCTCCGGTTCCCGGGGCGAAACCTTTTGTTCCTGGCGGTCATCGCGACGCTCATGGTCCCCAGTCAGATCACGATCATCTCCAACTACTCGCTGATCGCGGAGATGGGGCTGCGTAACACCTACCTGGGCGTCATCTTGCCGTTGTCGGGCGTGGCCTTGGGGACCTTTTTGATGCGCAACCATTTCCAGTCCCTGCCGAAAGAAATCCTCGAGGCCGCGGCCATGGACGGCGCCGGATTTTGGCGGACCCTGTGCAAGGTGGTCCTGCCGATGTCGTGGCCCACGCTCTCCGCTTTCATCCTCATCACGGCCGTCGCCGAATGGAACCAATACCTCTGGCCGTTTTTGATCACCGACACCTCGGCGCGGGCGCCGTTGCCGGTCGGGCTGACCTTGCTGCAGGACGCGGAAGGGCTGACCAACTGGGGGCCGGTCATGGCGGGCACGGTCTTGACGACCCTGCCCATGATCCTGGTGTTCCTCCTGCTGCAAAAGAACATGATCAAGGGCCTGACAGCCGGCGCGGTCAAAGGCTAGGCCTCGCCCGGTCATCCACGTCGCTTCATCCACCCACTTTTCCCACCAAGGAGATTCCCATGAACCCATTGCACCTCCCGCTCAGCCGCCGCTCCGTCTTCGGCCTCGGCGCCGTGGCCGCGTCCTCTCTCGCACTGGCCGCCTGTGCCGGGACCGGCGGCGCCGGCACCGGTGAAGTCCAGGACCCCGGCGGGCCGCTGCAATTTTGGTCGAACCACCCGGGTTCCTCCCAGGACCTGGAGCAGGCCATGATCGACGAGTGGAACGCCGCCCACCCGGACATCCAGGTGGAACTCGTCACCGGCGGCTCCAACTACGAAGAGCTCGGCCAGAAATTCAACGCCGCCCTCTCCGGGGGACAGTTGCCGGACATCATCGTCGCCTCCGACGTCACCTGGTTTAACTTCGCGCTCAACGGCCAGACCACCAACCTCGACGAGTACTGGGACCAGGCCGGGGTCGACCCCGACTCCTACGTGGACACCCTGCGGGAGGACTACGCCTTCGACGGCGGGCGCTATGGCGTCCCGTACGCCCGCTCCACCTGCCTGATGTACTGGAACACCGACATGCTGGAAGCGGCCGGGTTACCGACCGACCGCGGCCCGGAAACCTGGGAAGAGTTCGCGGAGTGGGCCCCGCAGATCCGCGAAGCCAACGGCGACCTCCCCGTGATGGTGGTGCCGGACGGCACCAGCTACCTCGACTGGTACTTCCAGGGCATGATCTGGGCCCTCGGCAGCCAGTACTCCCAGGGATGGGAGCCGACCTTCACCGATTCCGCGGCCATCGAGGCGGGGGAATTCCTGCAGCGGCAGGTGGCCGAAGGCAACATCGAGATCTCCACCGACCCCACCGTCGCGTTCGGCAACGGCAACGCCGCGGCGTTGATGCAGTCCACCGGCGTGCTCGGCGGGCTGACGGACACCGCGACGGTCCCGTTCATCACGACCTATCTGCCCGGCCCCGGCCCGTCGTGCGCCACCGGCGGCGCAGGCGTGGCCATTCCCAGCGGGATCGCCGAGGAACGCAAGGTCAAGGCGCTGAAATTCATCGATTTTCTGACCAACGTCGACAACACCATCACCTTCACCCAGGCCACCGGGTACATGCCGGTGCGCAAAGCAGCCCTGGAACACCCGGAGGAGGTCGCCTACCTCGATGAAAACCCCAACGCCCGCACCGCCATCAACCAGCTGGAAGACAACACCCAGCCGCAGGACTACGCCCGCGTCTTCGTCCCCGCCGGCGGCGACCGCATCGGCGCCGGCCTCGACCGCATCACCATCGGCCAGGAAGACGTGGCGACCGTATTTGAAGACCTGCACAACGAGACGCTGCGCACCTTCGAACGCGACGTCGAGCCGTTGCTCTGAGCGCCTTGCATCACCGACCACCCCTGACATGTGAAAGGACGGCAACGCCATGGCGACAGTGGAGTTCCGCCAAGCTTCCCGAATTTATGACCCGGCGCGCCCGCCCGCGGTCAACCGCTTCAACCTCGAGATCGCGGACGGCGAGTTCTTGGTCCTGGTCGGTCCTTCCGGCTGCGGAAAATCCACCACGCTGCGCCTGTTGGCGGGGCTGGAGCCGATCGACGAGGGGCAGGTCCTCATCGACGGGCAGGATGTCTCTGAAACCCGGGCGAGGAACCGGGACGTGGCCATGGTGTTCCAGTCCTACGCCTTGTATCCGAACATGACCGCCCGGCAGAACATGTCTTTCGCGCTGGAAAATAAAAAAGTCGACAAGTCGATCATCGCCGAGCGCGTGGACAAAGCCGCCCGCATGCTGGAGCTGGAGGATTTGATCGATCAGAAACCTTCGGCGATGTCCGGCGGGCAGCGCCAGCGGGTGGCCATGGGCAGGGCCATCGTCCGTCACCCGAAGGTCTTTCTCATGGATGAGCCGCTGTCCAACCTCGACGCCAAGCTGCGGGTCTCCACCCGCGCCCAAATCGCCGCGCTGCAGCGCGAGTTGGGGACCACCACCGTTTACGTCACCCACGACCAGACAGAGGCGATGACCCTCGGTGACCGGGTGTGCGTGCTCAAAGACGGCGTCATCCAGCAGGTCGACGCCCCCATGGTGCTCTATGAGCGCCCGGGAAACACCTTCGTGGCGACGTTCATCGGCTCGCCGGCGATGACCCTGATGGAGGGTGTCT
>CALZCR010000296.1 GCA_945631445.1 uncultured Corynebacterium sp.
CGTCAATCTTGTCCAGCTTGTCCTCGATCGGACCGAAGTCCGGCAGGATCAGATCCACGCCCGGCTCCGTGGAGGTCGGGAACAGCACCCCGGCGTCGACGATGAGCAGCCGGCCGTTGTACTCGAAGACCGTCATGTTGCGGCCGATCTCGGAGATGCCGCCGAGGTTGTAGATGCGCAGGCTGCCCTTGGCCTGACGGCCCGGCTCCGGCAGACGCTGGGTCATGTCGTTGCCCTGCATCGACTTGACCACGTTGCGGCGGCCACGGCCGCCCTGGTTCTGCTGGCCGCCCTGGTTTTGTTGGCCACCGCGGCCACGGCCGCGGCCGCTGCGGGAACGGCCGCCGCGCGAGCGGTTGTTGGCCCCGGAACGCTCGTTCCGGTTGCCCTGCTCCGAGGCGCCGCGGTCTTCCTTCTGGTCGTTCGACGCAGCCTGGTCAGCCGACGCAGCGGCCTTCGGCGCCTGCTCCTGCTGTGCGGCGGACGCCTTCTCGGCGTCAGCCTTGTCCGGCGCCTGGAAAACGGGCGCGGCCTGCTTGTTGGCCACGTTGGCGCCGGCGTTCTCCTCGGGCGGGCCCGCCTTGCGGGTGACCTTACGGGAACGATTACGGGGTTCAGTCATATTTATAGGACTCCAGCTTGTGTCATGTCACGGCGGAGGGCTGCGATCTCCTCGTCATTCGGTGCGATGACGGGCAGACGCGGGTCCCCCACCTCGATGCCCTGCAGTCGCAGGGCGGCTTTGGCGAAGCTGGCGCCGCCCAGGCGAGCCTGGGAAGCGACCAGCGGGGCAATTACTTTGGCGTTGATTTCCCGCATGCGGGCGAGATCGCCATTCTCGAAACTTGTGTAGAGCTCACGCAACTGCGCCGGGGCGGCGTGCCCCACGACGGAGATGAACCCGGACGCCCCGACGGACAGCCACGGCACGTTGAGGGGGTCGTCACCGGAGTACCAGGCCAGGCCGGTCTCCTGGATGAGCAGAGCCGCCTCATGCAGGTCGCCCTTGGCGTCCTTCACAGCCTTGATCGTGGGAATCTCCGCGAGCGCGCGGAGAGTGTCGAACTCGATCGGGATGCCGGAACGGCCGGGGATGTCGTAGAGGCACACCGGAAGATCCGTGGCGCGTGCGACGGCCGTGAAGTGTTCGTACAACCCCCGCTGACTCGGCTTGGAGTAGTACGGGGTCACCACCAGCAGCGCGTCCGCTCCCGCGTCTGCGGAAGCGCGCGCGATGTCGATGGAGGTGGCGGTGTTGTTGGTGCCGGCGCCCGCAATGATTTTCGCGCGGTCGCCCACCTCTTCCTTCACGGCTTTGAGCAGGTCCATTTTCTCCGCGACCGTCACCGTGGGTGACTCGCCGGTGGTCCCGGCGAGCACCAACGAGTCGACGCCGTTGTCCACCAGATGGGCGGCGATGCGCCGCCCGGCGGCTACGTCGAGGGCGCCGTCACGGTCAAACGGGGTGACCATGGCAACGCAGACGGTTCCGAAATCTTCTACTCCGGTCTTCGCGGTCAAACCTGTGCTCATGGTGCCCTAGGTTACCCTGCTCCGGCGCCAATGGGCGTATCCAGGCCCCGCCAGTCCTAAATAGGGTTAAATATCGCTGACGTAGGGGCTGACGGCCATCCGCGTTCCGTCGCCGAGTTCCGTAACGATGAAGTCGGAGAACAGCGCCGGCGCCTGCTCTGCCAGGATATCCAGGCAGGTGACCGCCAGGGTGCGGATCTCCACGTCGGCGTGCTCGCTGGCGCGCGCGGCGATGAAATGCCGCCATGCCCGGTAGTTGCCCGTGACCACGAGCCGGGACTCGGTGGCGTTGGGCAGCACCGAACGCGCCGCCTGCCGGGCCTGCTTCTTGCGCAGCAAGGCGTTCGGCTCGTCGGCGAGCTTCTCCTCCAACGCGGCGAGCAGTTCCTCGTAGACGAACCGGGCCTCATCCGCCGCGCGCAGCAGCAGGGTGCGCAGCTCCTCGTCTTGGGCGATCGCCGGCGGCACCACCACCTGGGCGTCGTCGGTGTGGACGAAACGCTGCGACAACTGGGAGAACGAGAAATGCCGGTGCCGGACGAGTTCATGGGTGCACGAGCGGGAGATGCCGCGGACGTACATCGTCGCCGTCGCGTGCTCCAACAGGGCGTGGTGGCCGACCTCCATGATGTGGCTGAGGTAGGCGTCGTTCGTGGCTGTCCGCGGGTTCGGTTTGTCGAAGGATTCGTAGCAGGCGCGGCCCGCGAACTCGACGAGCGCTTCCGCGTCGCTGGCCCCGGCGTCCGCGCTCCAGTCGACGCCCGTCGGCGTGGTGAACTGCGTGGCCGCGATCAGCTGCACGTCCAGCTCAGTAGCATGCGCCATGTCCTACAGCCCCAGGTACGAGTCCAGGCCGATGGTCAGGCCCGGGCGCTCAGCCACGCCGCGCACGCCGGTGAGCACGCCCGGCACGAAGGAGGTGCGTCCGTAGGAGTCCTGGCGAATCGTCAGGGACTGGTCCTGGGTGCCGAAGATGACGTCTTCGTGCGCGACCATGCCGGTCATCCGCACCGCATGCACCTTGACCCCGTCGACGTCGGCGCCGCGGGAGCCTGCGACGGATTGCTCGGTGGCGTCCGGCATCTCCCCGAGGCCGGCTTCCCGACGGGCCTCGGCGATGCCCTGCGCGGTCTTCAACGCGGTGCCGGACGGCGAGTCCAGCTTGGTCGGGTGGTGGTATTCGATGACCTCTGCGGACTCGAAGAAAGGCGCCGCCTGCTTGGCGAACGCCATCGTCAACACCGCAGAGATGGCGAAGTTCGGGGCGATCAACACACCGACCGAAGGATTGGCCTCGCACCAGGCGCGCACCTGTTCGTAGCGCTCGTCGTCGAAGCCGGTGGTGCCCACCACGCAGTGGATGCCGTTGTTGACACAAAAATCGAGGGTGCCCATGACCGCGGAAGGCGTGGTGAAGTCGACGATGACCTCTGCCCCGTTGTCCACCAGCGTCTGCAGCGCGTCATCTTTGTCGACCGTGGCCACCAACTCCAGGTCGTCCGCGGCCTCGACCCCGTCGACGACTGCGGTTCCGACGCGGCCGGCCGCGCCCACAACTCCCACCTTGATGGTCATGCGTTCTCCTTACACATTGCGGTTCATTACTGTCGCTTTCAGTCAACCAGTCTAGGCGGACCGACAGTACCCTCGGCCTCGGCC
>CALZCR010000297.1 GCA_945631445.1 uncultured Corynebacterium sp.
TGGGCCGTGAATGTGGCGCGACTATGCGCGCGCAGAGCCGGTGGCGCCGTCATGGGAAAGTGGCGTTGGCCAGGCGGCGACGGGCCCGTTCCACCGCCGGGTCCTGCGGCTCCAGGAGGGTGAGCAGCTCCAGGATGCGCCGTCGCACGTCGGCGGCGTCGTCTTTCGGGAGGTTTTCCAGCAACGCGGAGAGCCGGTCCACCGCATCGGCGGGTTGGTCGAAGAGCACCAGCACGTCGGCGGCGTCCAGGGCTTTGGCCACGTCCTGTGGCGCCGCGTCAGAACGGCCGATCGGGTCCGTGGAGCGGTCGATGCCTTCCGCGCGCACTAAGACGGATACGGCGGCGTGCGCGCGCACCAGGACGGGGTCTTCCGGGGCGTCGGATAGCAATTGTTCGTAGAGGGCGACGGCGTCGCGGAAGCGTCCGCTCTGCACCGCTTCGGCGGCGTTGAGCAGTCGGGCGTCGGGCTCCGGGGAATCAGAGGCAGGGCACATGGGTCTCGATCCTAAAGGGTTCTGCTCAAGCCGTGAGTTCACGCGCGGCGGATCAGGAGGTGTTTCATCGCCTCGACCCGGGCCGTGGCCAGGGGATCCGCCCGTCCCGGCTTAAGCATCTCTAATGGGTCGGGGTGGTGTGCCGGAAAGTGGTGGAGCTCGTCGAGGAGTTCAGCCACGGGCACCGACGAAGGGACGGCCTCGACGCCTCCCAGTTCCGCCCTGCCCAGCTGGAGTCGACCGCTGTCGCGTACTGCGAGCAGCAAGAACCTGAGCTGGTGCTCAGCGACGTGAAACGGATTGACGCCCAGCACGCTGAGGGCGGCAGCCACTGACAGCGAAGCGCTCGTCTGGTCCATCTCCGCCAGGAGAAGTCCGGCCGCCTCATCTGCTGTCATGCCCTCACGCTAACAGTCGCAGCGAGGACCGGCCGCTAATCCCCGAAGATCGACGGCCCGCGGTCCTGTCGGCGCGGCATCCGCGTCGGGTCAGAGGCGCTGGGGCCGCGGCCGTCGGCGATGGCGTCGACCTCGTCCCCGCCGAGGCTGCGCGGCTCCACCACGCCGCGGGCCTGCGGCCGGGAACGGCTGGGCAGCTCCAGGGGTTCGTCCGGGCGTGACACCGGCGGCGCCGACGAGGGGTCAGGGCCCTCCGGTCGCTGATTCACGTCGACGCCTCCTCCGAAGGACGCGTCCACGGGCAACGGTTCCATGTGCCGCGACGGGGTGAAGTCGGCGATCTTCAACTCCGGTTCCGTGCCGCCGCGGGGCGGCAGAACCCGCGCGGCGTCGGCGATCAACGCCAGTGGCGCCAGCATCTCGTCCCAGTCCTCGGCTTTGGTGCCGCGCACCGTCTGCGCGAGCACCCAGTCCGATTCCAGCCAGACGGCGGTGACGATCTCGGGGAAGGCGCCCAGCGCCGTGCGGACCCGGCTGTCCAGGAAGCGCCGGGTGGTGTTCGCCATCGTGCCGTAGACGTTGAACCCTTCCACCTGGTCGACCAGCACGAGGTCGCCTTCGCCGACGGTGTCCGCCGACAGGTCCTCGCGGCGGAAATCCACCACTGTGTCGGAGGCGGCGCCGGTGCGCATGGCCATGACGTTGATCCCGCCCAAGTCCATCAGGAGCAGTTCGTGGCCGAAGGCGTCGCCGATGACGATGTCACGGGCGGGGGCGCCGGTCGCCGCCGCGCCCCGGCTCCATTCGTCGACCAGGTATTCGTCGGTGCGGGTGAAGGTGAAGCCGTGCTCCTCTGCCCAGGACTTGCGTTCCCGACGGGTCGCGCCCGGCAACTGCAGCCCGGAGGCCCGCGACGAGGCGGTGGTTTTCGGGGCTTGCTTGGCCGCCGGTTCCGCTTCTGGCTCCGTCTCCGGCTCCGATTCTGGTTCTGGTTCCGGGGCGGAATCGCCCTCCGGCGTTGGGGTGGCTGCCTTCGGCTCCGGCTCTGGGTGCGGCTCGTGTGCTGGAGGGGCGGCCATCACAGGACGTGCGGGAGCCAGGGGTTCCGGGGCCGGTTCTGCTTCGGCGGCGGGCGGATCGACCGACGGGGTGGGCGGGGCCGGCGCGCTATCGTCGCTGGCCTGGTCCGCCTCCGCGGGATCTGCCGCGGGATCTGCCGCGGGTTCAGGAGGCGCGACGTCGACTGCGTTCGGGGCGCCCTCGCCCGTGGCCGCGGCGGCGCGTTGACGCGCGTCGAGGTACCACAGGGCGACTCCCGCCGCGGCGGCCAGGAGTGCGAGTGCGAGCAGTAGATAAGCCACGTCTCACGACCTTACCGGGGCGGGCAAACTAATTAATCGCCGAGCGCGATCGGGTTGGCCGGGTTCGCCGACCACAGCGACCAGCCGCCGACGAAGTGCGCGGCGAACGGCAGACCGGCGTGCCCCATCGCCGCCAGGCCCAGGGAAGAGTGAATTCCGGAGCCGGAGTAGACGATGGCGGAGGCGGCGTTGTCCTCGGTGAGCCCGACGCTGGCGAAACGTTCGCGGATCTCCTCCGGGGAGCGGAAAGTGTTGTCGTCGTTCATCAGCGTCCACACGGGCAGGCTGACGGCTCCCGGGATGTGGCCCGCCTTGAGGTCGAGGATCTCGCGGCGGCCGATGAAGCGGTTGTGCTCACGAAAGTCGATCAAAGGGGCATTTTCCCGGGAGCGGACGTCCTCGACGGTCGCCACGGGCATCTGCCCCGGTTCGGCGGTGACGTTGGCCCGGGTGCCCAGGTTGCCGGGGCCGCCGACAGAGTCGAATCCGGCCGCCTCCCAGTGCTGCAGGCCGCCGTCGAGGATGCGGACGTCGTCGACGCCGGCCCACCGCAGGATCCACCACGCCCGGCTGGCGAACAGCCCGCGGCCTTCGTCGTAGACGGTGACGGGCCGGCCGGCGCGCAACCCCCATTGCTGAATGGCGCGCTGCAGGTGCGGCAGCGCGGGCAACGGGTTACGGCCCTGTTGCGAGCCGGGCACCCCGACGAGCGCCGTCTGCGGCTCGCAGAACTGGGCGGTGGGGATGTGCACCGACCGGTAACGGGCGTAACCGGTCGTGTCGGCGTCGTTCCAGAGGGAGGCGAGCACGACGTTGTTCTTGCCCTGGTAGATGCTGTCGTTCAGTTGATGAGCGGAAACCACTGTGGTCATACTTCGTCAGTGTATGGATGTTTGCTGTCATTCGCCGGACGGCCAGGTCACT
>CALZCR010000298.1 GCA_945631445.1 uncultured Corynebacterium sp.
CCAACATCGCCATCGGCTGGCACGATCCGCGGCGGCGGGTGTCTTTCGCGTTGATGACCTCGCACATCTGGCCGCCGCGGCGGGCGGTGCGGCACTTCCGCGACGTCGCTGACGCGGTGCTCGCCGGGTGAATTTTCTGGGGGCGGCGCGAGAAAAACTCCCCGCCTGCCCGGTGCGGGCGTGCGGGGAGGGAGAGAAGCGGTCGCGTCAGCTGTCGGCCTGGGTCGGCTCGAGCTTCATCGACAGCGAGTTGATGCAGTAACGCAGGTCCGTCGGTGTGGGGTAGCCCTCGCCTTCGAACACGTGGCCCAGGTGGGACTCGCAGTTCGCGCAGAGCACTTCGGTGCGCACCATCCCGTGGGAGGTGTCGCGGCGCTCGATGACGGCGTCGTTGCCCGCGGGGGAGTGGAACGACGGCCAGCCGCAGTTGGAGGCGAACTTCTCGGTCGAGCGGACAATCTCCGTCCCGCAGGCCCGGCACGAGTAGACGCCTTCGGTGGTGGTGTGCTCGTATTCGCCGGTCCCCGGCGGCTCCGTGCCGGCCTGACGCAGAACGTAGTACTCCTCCGGGCTCAGTCGCTGACGCCATTCGTCGTCGGCGATCAGCTTGAAGTCAGTCTGTCGGGTGTCGTCGCTCATGTAACCGTCCTTTGCGTCGAGGTTAAGTCCCGGTCGGGGGACTCATCGGCCACAACACTATCGGAGTGGCCGATATTCCCCCGCCACTCACGCAGCAGAGGTGCGCTCCACACCGCCACGGCCACGGCGGAGACGAGCAACAGCAACGACCATCCGGCGGTGGCCCCGAACAGGCTGGCCCAGCTGCCGGCGACCGGGAAGTCGTCGCGGTGCCAGCCGTCCGGGAACAGCACGAGAAACGCCGCCACCCACGCGGGCCAGACATGGAAGACGCTGACCTTGCGCAACACGGTCATGATCATGGGAAACAGCATCATCGAGTAATACATCTGCCCCAGCGAGCTCATCACGAACACCCCGGTCAGCAGCACTCCGGAGGTGGTCAGCGCCCAGAACACGGGGTCGCGGTCGCGCCAGAGCCACAGGCCGGCCACGGCCACGGCCACACACGCCCCGAGCGCCAGCCACAGCGCCCATTCCAGACCGGCGGGCATGTCGAAATACACCGCCAGGCCCGCGAGCGAGGCGTTGGCGTAGTCGCGGGTCTGACTGAGGTACGGCATCACGCGCGTGACGTAGTCGCTGGCCTGCGGGACGAGCGGCCAGGCGATGAGGTTGGCGATCACTGGCACGCCGACGCCGCCGACGAGGGTGCGCCAGTCCAGGCGCAGGACAGGCAGCAGCAGGACCGGGGCGAACATGGGCTTGACGACGATCGCCGCCCCCAGCATCAGGCCCGCCCACCACCGCCGACCGTGCAGGAACAGCCACAGGAAAGCGGTGAACACCAGCAGCAGCACACCGTTGATGTTGGAGAAGACCAGCGTGTTGACCACGGACTCGGTCAGGAACGCCGCCACCACGGCCGCCGGCCAGACCCACGAGGACAACCGGTGGCCGATCAGGCGGGTGGTGATCGCCAGCGCGCCGACGATGGCCAGCGCGTTGACGACGATGAACACCGCCCGGGAGGCGTCCAAGTCGGCGCTGACGCCCATCGGGGCGAGCAGCAGCGTGGCTCCGGGGTTGTACAAGTAGTGCGGGTCCACCGTCGCGTAGTTCTCGTTGTAGACCGGCACCCCGGTCAAGAACCTGCGGACGGCGGAATACACCGTGGTGAAATCATCGGTGGGAGAGCCGTTGGCGGCCAGAAAGAACACGCGGTGCAACACCAGCAGCACCGCGATCGGCCAGAAGGCCGCGCGGGCGATGAGGTTGGCCCGCTCTCCCGGGGGAAGCAGGGGAGGCGGGGCGGCAGAGGCGGCGACAGACACGCCCTCACGCTAGTCGAGGCGCCCCCGGCGTTCCAGCAGCCACACCCTAGGCAATATCTGGGCGCAGGGGCCGGTAGCGGAGAAATAACCGGCCGTCTGCCGTCGCCTGCGCGTCTTCCAAGTGCAGGGGGAGGTCGAAGCCGTCGCCGTCCGGACGTACGGCGAACAGCTGCTTTTCGACGGGCGCGGCCACCCGCGGTTCCACGGTCAGGTGCACGACGTCGATGAGCTCCGCCTCCCACATCATCGCGTAGATTCCGGGGCCGCCCTCACACGTGACGCGAAACAGGTTTCGCGCATGCAAGGCTTGGACCATCTCGGAGGCGGAGCCGTCGCCGACGCCGGCCAGTTCCACCCCGGCGGCGGTGAGCTCAGCGCGACGCTCGGCGAGGCTTTCGGCGTCGAGGGAGCGCTGCGGGGTGAGCACCAGCGGCGGGAAATCAGGGTCGAATTCAGTCAGTGCGCGCAGAGCCGGCGGAAAATTCAGGGAGCGGGAGATCACGGCCATCCGGGGCAGAGCGGGCAACCCTTCCAGGAGCCGGGCCGCTCGGAGCTCGTCGCTGAGGTAGGCGGGCCCGTAGTCTTCCGAGCGCACCGTCTGCGCCCCCACTAAGACCGCGTCCGCCCACCCCCGTACTCGTTGCAGCAGAGCTGCGTCGGTGGGGTTGCCCATGGCCGCCGACGTCCCGGACACGGTCGCCGAGCCGTTGATGGTGGAAATCGCGATCGCCCGCAGCTCCGGATGGTGCGCCGGCTGAGTGGGGCCGAGCAGGGACTCGACGTCGAGGTCGTCGGGGAAAGGATCGGGGAGGGGGCTCATGACCATCAGAGTACGCAACGCAAAAACCGCCAGGGGTTACCTGGCGGTTCAATGGAGCGGATGACGAGACTCGAACTCGCGACCCTCACCTTGGCAAGGTGATGCGCTACCAGCTGCGCTACATCCGCGTAGAGGTTTAACCCTCTGTGCGCGATACTGGGATTGAACCAGTGACCCCTTCCGTGTCGGGGAAGTGCTCTACCGCTGAGCTAATCGCGCTTGAAAGCAATGATGCTTTGAGGTGAGAACGGGAATCGAACCCGTGTAAACGGTTTTGCAGACCGTTGCCTAACCACTCGGCCATCCCACCGTCGAGGTTTCACCTCAGGCAACCTCAGCTACAGGTTACCAGAGCGGATGACGAGACTCGAACTCGCGACCCTCACCTTGGCAAGGTGATGCGCTACCAGCTGCGCTACATCCGC
>CALZCR010000299.1 GCA_945631445.1 uncultured Corynebacterium sp.
GCGGGCCATGTCTCCGCGCAAAACGTCGTGCACCGGCTGATGGCGATCTTCGGCGACGAGGACGACGCCGTCGACGCCCTCGCCGCGCGCACCCCGATGTCGGAGATCATCGACACGCGGGCGAAGGTCTCCGGCGCCGGCGAGGGGATCCTCGTCGAGGGCAGCCCCGACGTCATGGCGAAGATGGCCAAATGCTGCCTGCCGGTCCCCGGCGACGAGATCTTCGGCTTCGTCACCCGCGGCGGCGGGGTGTCCGTGCACCGCACCGACTGCACCAACGCGGAGAAGTTACGCCAGGAACCGGAACGCCTCATCCACGTCGAGTGGGGCGGAATGGGCAGCGAGACGGGTGCTTTCGCCGCGACGCTGCAGGTGGAGGCCCTGGAGCGCCAGGGGCTGCTGGCGGAGCTGACCCGCGTGCTCAGCGACCAGCACCTGTCCATCGTGGCCCTGGAATCCCACGTCTCCGAGGATCGGATCGCGATGATCAAGTTCACGATCACGGTCTCGGACACCAAGCAGCTGGGCACGTTGATGACGACGTTGCGCAACACCGAAAGCGTCTTCGACATCTACCGCGTGAACGCTTAAAGGACGGGCCCGCGAGGGGGCGGCGAGAGTGCTTGACGACGCCTGCCCGTCGCCCGGGACACCCGCCTGACCGGGAAGTGACGTGGGTGGACTCCGGCTATACCTGCGTTAACCGGCAGATGAATTCTTGGCCTAGGGGCGGTAAAGGCACTGGAGGAGGGGAGACCTCCCTCTGCTGAGCAGGGAAAAGTCAGTTACACGTTGACTGTTCCTTGTCAGTTTCCCACGTTTCAGGAGTGCCTTCCCGTGCATAAGTTCCGCCGCTTCGGTCGTCTGCTGGCCGCGACCACGACCACCAGCCTCGTCCTCGCCGGCGCCACCGTCGTCGGCGCGCAGGAAGACACCACCGTCGACTTCTCCGTCACCAACATCACCGACTTCCACGGCTACCTGGCGGAAGAAGACGACATCGCGGAGGGAGGTTCCGCGGACTCTCCGCTCGGGGCGGCGCGCCTGGCCGCGCTGATGGACTACGTCGGCCAAGACAACCAGGCCCAGATCCGCACCACCTCCGGCGACAACGTCGGCGGCTCCGCGTTCATCTCTGCGATCTCGGACGACATGTACACCCTCGAAGCCCTCAACGAGATGGGCATCGACGTCTCCGCGGTCGGCAACCACGAGTTCGACAAGGGCTTCGCGGACCTGCAGAACCGCATCCAACCGGACTCCGAGTACCCGATCTTGGGAGCCAACGTCCTGGGCGCTGACGGAAGCCCTGCGCTGCCCGCTTCTCATGTCATCGAGGAAGAAGGCGTGAAGGTCGGCTTCATCGGCACCGTCACCCAGCAAACCCCGAACAAGGTGTCCCCGGCCGGTGTGCAGGGTTTGACCTTCACGGACCCGGTCGCAGCGGCCAACGCTGAAGCCACCCGCCTGAAGGAAACCGGGGAAGCGGACGTGGTCATCGTCCTGCAGCACGAAGACATCCAGGCCTTCGGCGCCTTCAACGAGGACGTGGACGCGGCCTTCGGCGGCGACTCCCACATGCGCCACAACAATGGCACTGACTTGGCGCAGAGCCACGAGTACGGCAAAGCCCTGTCCGAGCTGGAGTTCACCTACGACACCGCCACCGGTGAAATCACCGAGCAGTCGATCATCCAGTACGACTACACCTCCGCGGGCGTGGCGGAACTGCCGGTGGACCCGGTCGTCGCCGACACCGTCACGAGCGCTCAGGAAGAGGCCGCGTCCTTGGGCTCTGAAGTCGTCGCGACCATCGACGACGACTACCTGCGCGGCAGCAACCCGGGCGCTGAGCCCGGTTCCAACCGCGGCAGCGAATCCACCGCCAACAACATGCTGGCCGAGTCCAACCTGCGGGCGATGAACGGCTTTTTAGGCGAGGACGTCATCGACCTCGGCGTCATGAACGCCGGCGGCGTCCGCGCCGACTTGCTGGCGGGAGACGTGACCTACGAAGACGCCATGACGATCCAGCCTTTCGGCAACAACCTCGGCTACGCCTCCGTCTCCGGTGAGGCTTTGCTGGGTGCCCTGGAAAACCAATGGAAAGGCCCGGAGGAGGGCCGCCCGCGCCTGTCACTGGGAGTCTCCGACAACGTCTCCTACGTCTACGACCCGGCGGCCGAGCAGGGCGAGCGCATCATCAATGTCATGATCGACGGTGAGCCGCTCGACCCGGCCGCCGAATACACCGTGGCCACCGCCAGCTTCCTCTTCGAGGGCGGCGACGGCTACTTCGAACCGACCGAGTTCATCGACGTCGGCTACCTGGACATCAGCGCGTTCACTGATTACCTCGGTGGTGACAACGGCACGTCCTACCGCATCGGGCAGGCTGAAGTCGGCGTGATCGGCCTCAACGAGCTGACCGCGGGCGAGACCGCCATTTTGGAACTGACATCTTTGAGCTACTCCTCTGAAGGTGAGCCGGACGCCACCACCGTCACCGTGGACGGCTTCGGTCAGACCGTCACGGCAGAGGTGGACAACACTGCCACCGAGGCTGACGCCGGATACGGCGAACAGGGGCGCGCGACCGTTGAGATTGAGGTCCCGGCTGACGCCGCTGGTGAACACCTACTGACGATCACCACCGACGCGGGCACCGAGATCGCTGTTCCGGTCAGTGTGGGGGAGCGGAATGGTCAGCAGGGATCTTCTGACCTGCCTACCACCGGTTTCAGCGCTCTAGATGCCCTGCTTGCAGTCATTGCTTCTGTCGGCGGCGTCTTCGCCAGCCTCTTGGAGGGCTTTCCACAGATTCTCCCGCAGCAGTTCGTCGAGGCACTGGGTCGACTGGGCAGCTAGTCCTGCTGTGTGGTCAGCAGTTGAAGGCTGACGAGATATCGACCAGGCATGGCGATATAAACGCAAAAGCGTGAATTCTGAGGTACTCAGAATTCACGCCTAGTCTCGTGCAACCCCGAAGCGGGGCACGTCGCGAACTATTTTTACTGCTGCTCGCCGATCATCTTCTGAAAAATGGGAAAAGGGCGTGACCTCGACGAAATGTCGGGGTCATGCCCTTTCATGCTCACCCCGCTGAGCAGTTGCTAGCCCTATAGAAGGTGAGGCTGGGGCAATTCG
>CALZCR010000300.1 GCA_945631445.1 uncultured Corynebacterium sp.
ACTCCCTGGTGGGGCAAAGCGAAGACTACGCCGGCATCCCGTGGTTCTGGTCGAACCAAGGGGACCTGAAACTGCAGATCGCGGGGCTGTCGCACAACCACGATCAGACCGTCATCCGCCGCGACGAAGAAAAAGGCAAGTTCAGCGTCCTGTACTACCGCGACGGACGCATCATCGCCGCGGACTGCATCAACCACCCGCTCGACTTCATGGCGGTGCGCGGGGCGCTGGGCAAGAACCAGAACATCCCCGCCGACCTCGCCGCCGACAGCACCGTCCCGTTGAAAACCCTCGCCCAAGATTTGGAGACCGTCCGATGAACACCACCGCCGCCCAGTGGTCGCCCGCCACTCCGCAGGAGCACGCCGACGACCCCCGCGCCCTGCGCTTCGCAGAAGCTTTCCCCCAGCGGCCGATCCCCACACAGCAACCCATCGACGACTCCCCGATCTGCCTGACCCCGTCCACCGGGCTGAATGAGCTGTGGGGCGCGATCGAGCCGGAGACCCGCACCCGGGCCAACGACCTGCACCTGCCGATCGTCACCGCCTACGCCACCCGCCTGTGCGACGCCTACCCGCAGGCCGACCGCGAGCTCGTGCTCGTGGCCACCGCACTGCACGACACCGGCTGGGCGCACGTCGACGAGTCCCGCATCATCTCGGAAGGCTTTTCCGGTGACTGGCGCAAGGCCGCCATCCGCTACGAACACGAGTCCGAAGGGTGCGTCGTCGCCCGCCGCGTGCTGCCCAGGCTGGGTTACGACGAGGATTTCGTGGAGAAGGTCGTGGAGATCATCGACGGTCACGACACCCGTCACGTGGCCTTCAGCCTGGAGGACGCGCTGGTGCGCGACGCCGACCGCCTGTGGCGCTTCGACCGCAGCGGCATCGCGATGTCGTCCGCCTGGTTCGGCATGACCCCGTCGGACTACGTCGTGCGTCTGCGCAAAGAAATCGTCCCTGAACTGATCACCGAAGCCGGCCGCCAGATGGCCCTGGCTGACCTCGACCGCTCCGAGGCCCTGTTGCGAACGGAGGCAATCCGATGACCGCGCCCACCCGTGAACAGCGCACCACCCCCGCCCTGCCGTACACCCACGTCGACACCTTCTTCATCGACGGCCAGTGGCGCCCCGCTGCCACCGCGGAGCGTTCCCCCGTCGTCGACCCGGCGACCGGCCAAGAGTGGGCGTCCGTGCCCGTGGCCACTGCCGCGGAACTCGACGACGCGGTCGACGCCGCCCGCGCCGCTCTGCCCGGTTGGTCTGATCTGACCGCCGCGGAGCGCGCCGAGTACCTGCTGCGCACCGCCGACGAAATCGAGGCACGCACCGAGGAACTCTCTTTGACCAACAGCCGGGAAAACGGCTCCCCGGTCGCGGAGACCCGCGGTGCGGCGGCGAACGCGGCAGGCATCTTCCGCTACTTCGCCACCCTGGCGGGCCACCTCGACGGCGACGACATCCGCCCCTTCCCCGCCGGCGGCGCTGAAACCGTCGTCGACCGTGACCCCGTCGGGGTGTGCGGGCTGATTGCGCCGTGGAATTTCCCCATCAACCTCGTCGTGATCAAACTGGCTCCAGCGCTGCTGGCCGGCTGCACCGTCGTGATCAAGCCGGCCTCGCCGACGCCGCTGTCCATCCGCTTCATCGTCGACGCCGCCCAAGCGGCCGGGGTCCCGGCCGGAGTGATCAACCTGTTGACCGGCTCCGGGCGCTTCGGCGACGCGATCGTGCGCCACCCCGGCGTCGACAAGATCGCCTTCACCGGCTCCACCGAAGTCGGCCGCAAGATCGCCGCGGCCTGCGGTGAGCAGCTGCGGCCGGTGACCCTGGAGCTCGGCGGGAAATCCTCCGCCGTCGTGCTCCCGGACGCTGACCTGGACGTCATGTCGCAGGCTTTGATCCGCTCCTGCATGCGCAACACCGGCCAGACGTGCTACATCTCCACCCGCATCCTCGCTCCGGCGTCGCGCTACGACGAGGTGGTGGACATGGTCGCCGAGACCATCTCCTCCGCCACCCAGGGCGACCCGCTGGACCCGGACACGGTGTTCGGTCCAGTGGCCACGGCCGCGCAATACGCCACGGTGATGGACTACCTCGGCAGCGCACACGAAGAAGGGGCCCGCGTGGTCGCCGGCGGTCGCCCGGCCTACTTCGACGGGGAGCTGAAGGACGGGTATTTCATTGTCCCGACCGTGCTCGCCGACGTCACCCCGGACATGCGGGTGGCCCGCGAGGAGATCTTCGGACCGGTCATCACCATCCTCAAATACGATGACGCCGACGGCGACGTCTCGGAGGCGATCGCGCTGGCCAACAACACCGAGTTCGGGCTCGGCGGCATTGTCTTCGGCGCCGACGAGGACGCGGCCTTAGCCGTGGCACGCCAGATCGACTCCGGCTCCGTGGGAATCAACTTCTTCGGTTCCAACCACTCCGCCCCCTTCGGCGGACGGCACGACTCCGGCCTCGGCGTGGAATACGGACTCGAAGGCCTGCACGCCTACTTGTCTTACAAGTCGATTCACCGGCGTATCCGGTAGGACTATGCGTCACTGACGGCGGTTGTCCTTATCTTGAGGGCGACCGCCGTCAGTGACGTGCAGTGATCTCCTCGATCGCCGTAATGACGTCCTCGACGGCGTCGGAAGACACGAGACAGGAATGCGCCGCCGCGTCGATGCGGACGGTTTCCCCGCCGACGAGGTAGCCGGTGTCCCGCCCGGTTTCTCCGACGAACCGCACGCCCGCCCCTTCTTTAATGCCGGTAACCGGCCCCCGGCCCACGCCAATGATCGAGCTCGCTGGGATTGTCTCGGAATTGCCCAGCATGGACACCGTCACCCCATCGGGTCGCACCGTCAGCTTCACCCGTAGGGCCAGCAGGCCGAGGGCTAGCGCGGCCGCCGCCACGAGCACCACCACCCCGATCGTGGTGACCGACGAGCTCCCGATCACGGACCACGCGACTGCCAGGACCCCAATGCCGCCACGATCATGAGGATGAGGACGGGGCCGTTCAGCCGTCTGGTGAAGGTCGTCTCTTCGGGCATCGACCGCTTCTTTCTACTGGGGCAATGCGGGCAGAGCGGAACCCCGCCCTCGGGAACAGGGAAAAGGGGGTATTTTCGTGCGCTCAG
>CALZCR010000301.1 GCA_945631445.1 uncultured Corynebacterium sp.
TAGACGGCGAGCGTCTCGTCCCCCAGGCGCCACCCGGTGCCGTGGCTGTGGAGAAATCGGGTTATCCACTTTTTACGGGCGCCGCCGCCACATGACCCGGCGGCGTCTGCGTCCGGGGCGCAGAGTCAAAGCCATGACGACACAACCCACACCGCTTCATGACCCCGGCCATCTGCTGGCCAACCTGCCCGCCATCTTCGGCTTCTACCCGCAAGAATCCCTCGTCCTGGCCGCCTTCGACAATATCGGCGGACCTCGCTACCGGCTCGGGCCGGTGCTGCGGCTGGACTTGGACGACGAGGAAGCCTTCCACTCCCTGCATGAGCTTGCCGACGGCGCCCTGGCTGAGTCTCACACCGATTTGCTCTTCGCCTTCGTCATCACGCGACGACGCCGGGGCACAGAGATCGATGAAGCCGTCGACCGCCTGCTCGAGCTGGAGGACTACGGGGTGTTGAGCGTCGACGCCTGCTGGGCCGTTCCGGAGGTGTTGACGGGGGAGCGCTACCGGCTGCTGTTCGGTCCGCCTCCGATCGGCGCAGACACAGCCTCCGCGTGGTCGGCGGGTCAGGTGGCGGACGTGGTCGGGACGCAGTCGATGCAGCCCTGGATCGAGCACGGGGCGCTGCCAGAGTTGAGTCGCAGTGACGCGGCCGCGCGTTTCGCCCCGATCGGCCCCGGTGAGCGCGTCGACGACCCCGTCGACGCCGGGGAGCTCCGGCGTTGGGAGGCGTTCGCCTACCGCATCGCCTTCAGCGCCTGCGAAGACAAGCACCCGGGGCAGGCGCGGTGGTTGGCCGCGGTGGCCACCGACCTGCATCTGCTGCTCGAAGAAATTGAGGCCACCGGCGCGGACGCGGAGGAGCTGGTCGACGAGGCGGAAACCCTCGTGGTTGCGGCGATCGCCATGGCCCACTCCGAGCTGCGCGACATTGTCGCGGCCTCCGTGCTGGACAACGCCGACGCCGCCGCTGAGCTGCTGCTGGCGGTGGCGCGGCGGTTTCGGGGGACGATCCGGGCGAACGCTCTGTCGCTGCACGCGTTGGCGATGATCCACCGCGGGCTGCCGATGGTGGCGAACCCGGCGCTGGTGGCCGCTCAGGAAGAAGCGCCCGGGCACACGCTTTCCGGGCTGTTGTTGGAAGCCAGTCAGCATGGGCTGGCCCGTAAAGTCTTGCGCTGCGTGGAGATCGGCAGCCGCGACACCCGCCGACATTATGGGCTGACCGTGCACGATCCCGTCGACGTGGTGGGGGACGCGCAGGCCGCCTAGCGGAAAGTTCAGCGCACGGGTGCGGCGCTGTGTGCGCGTTCGCCCAACTGGGACGTGAAGTTCCAGGCGTCGGTGACGATGGTCTCTAAGTCGGTGTGCCGCGGGTTCCAGCCGAGGTCCGCCATGATCTTGTCCGAAGACGCGATCAGCGTGGCGGGGTCGCCGGCCCGGCGGTCCGCGACCTCCGCGGGGATGGGGTGCCCGGTGACTTTCCGGCACATCTCGATGACTTCGCGCACGGAGTAGCCGTCGCCGGAGCCTAAGTTATAGATGCGGTGGGCGCCGGCCTCGTTGGTCTCCAAGGCGAGCACGTGGGCCTCGGCGAGGTCGCGGATGTGAATGTAGTCGCGGACCGGGGTGCCGTCCTTGGTGGGCCAGTCGTCGCCGAACATGAAAATTTTGTCGCGGTGGCCCAGAGCGACCTGCAACACCAGCGGAATCAGGTGGGTCTCCACCTCGCGGTTTTCGCCGATCACACCGTAGGCGCCGGCGACGTTGAAGTATCGCAGGGAGGTGGCCGCCAGGCCGTGGGCCTGGGCATAAGAGGTGATCGCGTAGTCGATGGCCAGCTTGGTCGCCCCGTAGGGGTTGGTCGGCGCGGTGGGCATGTCCTCGGTGATGGGGACCTGCTCCGGCTCGCCGTAGGTGGCCGCCGTGGAGGAGAACACCAGGTTGCGCACCCCGTGGGCGCGCATGGCCTCCAGCAGCGTCAGGGTGGCGCCGACGTTGTCGCGCCAGTACTGCTCGGGCATCTCCATGGACTCGCCGACCAGGGAGCGGGCGGCGAAGTGCACGACGCCGTCGAAGTCGCCTTCGGCCAGCACTTTCTCCGCTTCCTCGGCGACCTCGCCTTCGATGAACGTGGCCTCCCCAGGCACCGCGGAGCGGTTGCCGGTGCTCAAATTGTCCAACACCGTGACGTCATGGCCGGCCTCGATGAGGACCTGGGCGCAGACGCTGCCCACGTATCCGGCGCCGCCGGTGACAAGGAGTTTCATGTGCCCGTCGCTTTCCTGCTGAGTCGTGTCAAGCCGCTGGGTGCGTGCCTAGTTCGCGACAGACTCTACACGCACGGCGTGCGCGAGGTCGTCGGAAAGCTCGACGGTGGCGCCCTCGTCCGTGGTGATCGTGATGGCGCCGGCGTTGTTGATCACGCCGACTTCGGCGCCGACGGTCACGCCCGCCTCCTGCAGCGCACGGAATTGTTCGATGTCGACCTGCAGGATCTCGTTGAGCTGGACGATGCGGGCGCGCAGCTGCTTGCCGCTGGGCAGATCAATCGCGCGCACCCCGAAGGTCAGCTCGCCGACCTCGTCCACGCCCAGTTCCTCCAGGCCCGGGATCGGGTTGCCGAAGGGGGAGCGGGAGACATCGTCGAGGACGGCCACGACCCGCTTCTCGACTTCTTCGCTCATCACGTGCTCCCAGCGGCAGGCCTCTTCGTGGACATGATGGATGTCGAGTTTGAGCACGTCGGTCAGCAGCCGCTCGGCGAGCCGGTGCTTACGCATCACGGAGGTGGCCAGCTCCCGGCCGGACTCCGTCATTTCCAGGCTGCGGTCGGGGCGGACGACCAGCAGCCCGTCCCGCTCCATCCGGGCGACGGTCTGAGAGACCGTGGGGCCGGACTGTTCCAGCCGTTCTGCGATCCTGGCCCGAAGGGGGATGATGCCCTCTTCTTCGAGCTCGTAAATGGTTCGCAAATACATTTCGGTGGTATCCACCAAGTCACGCATGCCGCGAGGCCCTTTCTGTGGGATCGATGAGCCGTTCTGCAGGTCAGACCGGCGGACGACGGGGGTGTGCATCCAGGGAAGGTCGTTCACATGATACCCCATGCGAAAGGGAGCCTCATCGCCGCCTAT
>CALZCR010000302.1 GCA_945631445.1 uncultured Corynebacterium sp.
CTGTGCAACCCCTTCGACCTGGAGTCGCTCAAACGCGCGGTGGTCAATGCGGTGCGCGGCCTCGAACAGGATCCGCAGACGCTGCGTGAGCGCATGCTCGCGATGCACGAGCAAGTCGCCACCCACGACGTGGACTTGTGGGCGCGCTCCTTCCTCAGTTGTCTGGGCACCCTCGACGCCCCCGGCCCGAGCGAGACGCACGCATGACGGCACGGCGTCTCCCGGCGGTGGCCACGCTGCTGTCCCTGTGCGCGACGGCCCTGACGGCCTGCGGCGGCGACCCGGACGAGCCCCTCCCGGAACCGGTCTCCGTCGCCGGCCCGATGTGGCAGGTCACCGACATCTACACCACCCCGGGCGAGCCCTCCTCGGTGCCGCCGGGGGCCGCGGGCGCCGTGGGGTTGATCTTCGGCTCCGGCAGCGCCACCGGCTCCACCGGGTGCGCGCCGATCCAGGCGCGCGTGGAATACAGCGCGGACGGCAAGCCCGCCACCGTCGACGACGCCGACGCCGTGACCTTCGACATCGTCGACCTCGGCCCCGTCGAGGGCGAATGCGCCGGTTCCGACGCCTGGACCCACGGGCACATGACTGAGCTGATCGTCCCCGGCGCGCAGTTCGACATGTCCATGACCACGCCGACGGAGCTGGTGCTCAGGGTGCGGGACGAGGCCGTGGACCCGCCGTCGATACGGCTGGTGGCCTTGTAGGTAGGTTGGGGGCATGACCCCTAGCCTGCATGATGTGGCGACCGCGGAGAATTTGCTGGTCGTCTCCGATTTCGACGGCACTTTGGCCGGCGTCGTCCCCGACCCGTCGGCGGTGCCCGTGCACCGTGGCGGGCTGGGAGCGTTGGCCCGCTTGGCCGGGTTGCCTGACACGGCGGTGGCCATTCTCTCCGGCCGCGGGCGGGGGGATCTGCAGAAGGTGTGCCCGTTGCGGGCGCCGGTGGCGTTGGCGGGTTCGCATGGGGCGGAGTCCGGGACACACGGGGTCACGCTCACCGAGGAGATGGTCGCGGCCTTGGAGTCGGTGGCCATGGAGCTGGATTCTTTGACCCGTCCGGACGGTTCCGTCTATGTGGAGCGTAAGCCTTTCCAGACGGTGTTTCATGTGGCTCCGTTGGCCGCCCGCGACCCGGCGGCCGCCGCTGAGTTGCTGGAGCAGGCCCGGATGATCTACGCGCACGGCACGACGGTGGCCGGCGGGAAGAACATCGTGGAGTTCTCCGCGGCGACGGTGACCAAGGGGACGTGGATCACGGCGCAGCGCGCGCAGGTGGGGGCTACGCGCACGGTGTTTCTCGGCGATGACGTCACGGATGAAAACGGGTTCGCGGCGTTGGGCCCGGAGGACGTGGGGGTGAAGGTCGGTGACGGGGCGACCCTGGCCGCGGTGCGGGT
Organism: uncultured Corynebacterium sp.; assembly: GCA_945631445.1. Lineage (GTDB taxonomy): Bacteria > Actinomycetota > Actinomycetes > Mycobacteriales > Mycobacteriaceae > Corynebacterium. The sequence goes on from CALZCR010000302.1 coordinate 1,404, forward strand.
GCCCGACCGTGACGCGGCCGCGGAGTGGTTGACCCGGCTGGCCGCCGCCCGCGCCGCGCACACGGGCGTCCCGGCGGACCGGGCCGAGCGTTTCCGGGCCGTGGCCGCCGGATTCACCGCGGTGGCCGTCCAGGTCACTGACTGGGAGGCGCAGAGCCCGTGTGAGCGGTGGTTGGCGCGTGATCTCGTCGCCCACCTGGCCGACTGGTATCCGCGGAACCTGGCGCGGGCGGGGATCGGGCTCGACCTGTCGGTCGATGTCCGCACCGACCCCGTGGGCGCCTGGTACGAGCTGGCCCACGCGGTGCAGGAGGTGTTGGAGGATCCGGCGCGGGCGCAGGCCGTCTACGCCGGTGGCCCCCATGAGGGGGCGACGGTGGCACAGGTGGCGAACGGGTATTTCATCCCGGACGTGTTCATGCACACGTGGGATCTGGCGCGCTCGCAGAAGATGGCGGTGGAGCTGGACCCGGAGTTTGCGCGTCGCCAGCTGCGGGGGTTGCGCAGTCTCGGGGAGGCGGTGCGGGACGGCGGGTTCGCCGCGGCGCGGGAAGCCCCGGCAGGCGCGTCGCCGGGCGATGAGTTGATGGCTTTCAGCGGGCGCGACCCGGAGTTCGGGCTGCGCTAGGCGCCGTGGCCCGGGGCGGGGCTGGCGACGGTGGCGCCGGGCAAAAACGAGGTGGGCAGGATTTTACGCGGGATGGTGTGTGGTGCGGGGCGGTCGGCGGCGTGGGCGTCGATGAGTTCACCGAGCATGGTGCCGGCGGCGGCGCCTTTGGCTTTGTTGGGTTGGGCGACGGTGGTCAGGCCGCGGGTGCGGGCGAGTTCGACGCCGTCGAAGCCGGTCACGGAGAGGTCTTCCGGCACGCTCTTGCCTTGGCTGCGGGCGTAGGCCAACACGCCGAAAGCCATGGAATCGGTGGTGCACAGCACGGCGGTCAAGTCCGGGTGGGTGGTGAGCAGTTCGCGGGCGGCGTCGACGGCGGTGGCGTGGTCGTTGTGGTGGCGGGCGACGACGGGCACGCCGGCGGGGTCAATGCCGGCCGCGGCGAAGGCCTCGAGGGCGCCGGTGATGCGCCCGTGTTGCACGTGGAGGGTCGCGTCGTCGAGGAGGCAGGAGTCGACGGGGCCGTCGTGGCGCACGCGGGTCAGTCGCTTGGCCAGGACGCCGATGCGGCGGTGGCCGGCGTGGACGAGTGCTTCGGCCGCCGGGGTGATCGCGGCGGCGTCGTCGACGCCGACGTACGGCAGGCCGGTGTCATAGGGCTGGTCGCAGACGACCATGGGGACGCCGCGGGCGCGGACGGCGTCGAGGTTCGGGTCGTCGGCGGCGACGGAGTAGACGATGAAGCCGTCGACGACCGCGCGGCTGATCAGTTCGGGGCCGGCAGTGGCGTCGTCGCCGGAGCCGACGGGCACGAGGGTGAGGGAGTTTTCGGTGCCGTAGGAGGATTCGGCCAGTCCGGCGAGGAAGTCGACGGAGGCGTGGTCTTCGAAGGCGTAGGACAGGTGCTCGGTCAGCAGTACGCCGATGGAGCCGACGCGGCGGGTGCGCAGGGAGCGGGCCGCGGGGTCAGGCCCGGGATAGCCGCGGGCTTCGGCGGCGGCGAGTATTTTGGTGCGCAGCGCCGGGGACAGCTGGTCCGGGTGGTTGTAGGCGTTGGACACGGTGGTGCGGGACACGCCGAGGTCGGCCGCCAATGATGCCAGCGTGCCCTTCCGGGGT
>CALZCR010000303.1 GCA_945631445.1 uncultured Corynebacterium sp.
TCCGGCCAGGGTGCGCTCTGCAACAGCGATCTGCTGCTCACGGGAAGCCTGGTAGGCGGTGGGCGCGAACTCCTGTCCGCCGTAGGCGGCCCAGGTGGACGGGGAGAACTGCAGTCCGCCGTGGTAGCCGTTGCCGGTGTTGATGGACCAGTTGCCGTTCGACTCACACTCTGCGAGACGGTCCCAGTCGGAGTCCGGGGCGGCGGAGGCGGTCGGCGCCAGCAGGGCGGTGGCTGCGCCGAGGGCGACGGTGGAGGCCGCGAGCTTGGTGAAGACGGACGAGTTCTTGGTCGTGGAGCGTGCCATGTGTGTTCCTCTCAAGCGGCGCCTGCGGGGTCAGCTGTCGGGTTCGGGCTGAGGTTCACGGTGTGCCCGGCCCGCCGGCGTATGCGGCGGGCTTCACCCCGAGGGTGACGTGTCGTTGATCGGGTCGCCCGGTGCGGCGCGTGGCCGCGGTGGGTCCCCCGCCCCTGTCCATCGATGTCTGCGGTAAGTTTGGTGGTGGATGCTCGTCGTGCGTGTCCGTCCCGGACAGGGTTCGGCGGGGGACGGGGCGCATCCGGCTTTTTGCCTGCCGACGACACTAACCCTTTGTAACGAATGTGTCACGCCGGAGACACGGAAATATTTCAAAACGGCGACGATCGGGTTACGGGCGAGGGGGTTGAACTGCAAAAATGTGAGTTCGCTTTCAGCCTGATTTATATTCCTGTGAGACGCAGCCCCCTCGGTGGGGCGGAAGGCGCGCACTGGTGCCTGCCGGCCGGGCGCTGCTAATATTTATTGTTTAACCAATGCGCACGTCCGTGCGGAATTGAAAGTGGTGAGCTTCGTGCCTATCGGAAAAGTCAAGTGGTACAACGCTGAAAAGGGCTTCGGGTTCGTCTCCAACCCCGGGGATGAAGACGTCTACGTCGGCAAGGCCGTCCTCCCGGAGGGGGTGGAAGAGCTGGTCCCGGGCCAACGGATCGAATTCGATTTCGCCGCCGGACGCCGCGGCCCGCAGGCGCTGCGGATCAAGATCCTGGACACCCCGCGTCGCCGGGCGGTCTCCCGCCGCAAGCCGGAAGAGCTCGGCAGCATGCTCTCCGACGTGCTGACGGTCATCGAAGGCCAGATCCAGCCGGCGCTGTCCGCGGGACGCTACCCGGACCGCAAGACCGGGCGACAGGTCGCGGAGATCCTCCGCGCCGTGGCCAAAGAACTCGACTCCTAAAGAAAACTACTCGGCCGCCTGCGTGGAGATGGACCACACGGTGGTGTACGGGGTCTCCACCCCGTCCTCGTCGTGGCCGATCATCACGCTGGAGACCTCCACCACGACCAGTCGGGGACGCTCGTCCGAGTCGCCGACCGGTTCCGCCGACCCCGGGATCTCCACGGAATCCGTGTCGTGCGGGCCGTGCACCTGCTGATCGTTGGCCCCCGGGTCGTCGTAGATGGTCAGCAGCTGCCAGTCATGGTCGTAGATCGGCTCCGGCACCGTGATGGTCAGGGTCTCGTCGGCGCCGACCTCTAAGACGGGGACCTCCCCCTCCTCGCACTCCTCGCCCGGAGCGCACACCATGTAGGGGGATACCTCGATGGAGCGGTCTCCGACGGACGCGGTGACCGCGACGTCCTCCGGCTCCGGGGCGGGCCGAGAGCTCAACCACATCTGTCCCAGCACCACCGCGGCCACGACGAGCATGACCACGACGAGCAGACCGAGGATCTGCATGAACGACTTCTGTTTTGCCTCTTTACGGGTGGCCATGACCTGAAATCTTAACGGCTACCCGGCGGAAGCGACGAAGCGTACTTCATAGAGGTCCGGCCACCGCTTTCCGGACAGGTAAAATCGGTCGCCGCCGGGGATGTGGGCGATCCCGTTGAGCACGTGGTTCGGATCCGGGGCCGCGTTGTTCGCCAGCCCGGCGGCGTCGATGACGGCCGTGACCTCCCCGGTCTCCGCGTCGATGCGCACGACGTCGGTGTCCATGAACACGTTGGCGTACACGTCGCCCTCGACGCACTCCAACTCGTTGAGCCCGGTGACCGGCTCCCCGTCCAGGGTGACGGCAAACCGCTCCCGCTCGGCGAAGGTCTCCGGATCCACCCGCCGCAACCGGTCGGTGCCGTCGGACATGATCAACTCGTCCTGCCGCGCGCACAGCCCCCACCCTTCGCCCTCGTACTCGGCTCGACCGACTTCGGCGAGGGTGTCGGCGTCGCGCTGCAGGGCCACCCCGGCCTGCCACGTCAGCTGCCACACGCTCTCGCCGTGCCGGGTCACCCCCTCGCCGAAGAACTCCTCGTCCAGCTCCTGGGAATCGGACTGCCGCCCGTCGACGGTGCTCCGGTAGATCCGCGAATCTCCGCGCATCCCCGTGCCCACGAGCAGGCGCCCGTCCTCGTCGACTTCCAGCCCTTGGGTGAAACTCGTCTCGTCGAAGGGGTGGACGTCGACCACCTCGACGGTGAGACGCTCCACGGGAGCCGGGGCAGAACCGCAGGCGACCAGAGACGTAGCCAGCAGGGGAATGAGTGTCGCGCACAGACGTGGGGAGGCCATGGCCTCATTTTGCCTCAGATGCCCCATAATGAGGGTATGTCCCATTCGAATCGTCGTCGCAGCCGCAAAAAGCCGTCCACCCGCACCACTCCGCTGCTGGGAAACGAAGCCGTCGTCGTCGCGCGCCGGGCCCTGGAGGAGCTCGGCGAGGGGGACGTGGGCGAACACGTCGGCGTGTCCGGTCTCACCGCGAACGTGGCCACCCACCGCTTCGCCGCCGAGGTGCCGGGATACCCCGGCTGGGAGTGGAACGCGGTGCTGGCGTGCGCGTCCGGCTCCGACTACGTCACCGTCAACGAAGTGGCGCTCGTGCCCGCGCCCACCGGGGAAGCGCTGCGCGCCCCGGAATGGGTTCCTTATGACCAGCGTGTCCTGCCCGGCGACCTGGGCCCGGGCGACCTCATGCCGCCGGCGCCGGACGACGTGCGCCTGACCGACGACCCCGACGACCCGGAGGCGGTGGAGGTGGGCGTCGACAAACGGCAGAGTTTCCTGACGCGTACCGGCCTGAACGAGGCGCTGACGCGCTGGCGCACCGGCGAATACGGGCCTACCTC
>CALZCR010000304.1 GCA_945631445.1 uncultured Corynebacterium sp.
GCCGGTCAGCCGCATGGTCATCAGCGTGTAGCGGCCGTGGATGACGTCGCCGGCGGCTTGTTTGCCGGTGTCGCGGCTGTCGCCGATGGCGCCGGCGATGTCGTCGGCGGCTTGGTAGGCGCAGCCGAGGGCCTGTCCGATGGGTTTCATCGGCGCGATGTCGCGGCCGGCGGCCAGGGCCCCGAGTTTCAGTGGGACTCCAAAGCTGTATTCGCTGGTTTTGAGGTGGTTGCTCAGCCGTACGCTCTCGAGGTCCGGGGCGGGGTTGGCCAAGTGGGCGATGTCGAGGATCTCGCCGGTGAAGGTTTCGTGGGCGGCGGCGGTGAGCAGTCGCAGGCCGTGGCGCACGGTGGCGTCGTCGAGGTCTGAGTCGGACAACAGTCGGAGGGCGCCGTTGATGCCGAGGTCGCCGGCGACGATCGCCACGGACGTGCCCAGGTGTTCGTCGCCGAATTCATCGCGGATGCGGGCGTGGATGGTGCGTTGCCCGCGGCGCATGTCGTCGCGGTCGATGATGTCGTCGTGGATGAGGAAGGCGCCGTGCAGCAAGTCGACGCAGGCGCCGAAGACGGTGGCGGCGTACAGGCCGTCGTCGTCGACGTCGCCGGCGGAGATGTGCACCAACCTGGAGCGCAGGTGTTTGCCGCCGAGGGCGAAGGAGCGCACTCCTTCGTAAGAGATGTCGATCAGCGGCGATTCAGTCGGCGTCTGACGTCCCGCGCGGGTGAGGAAATCTGCCATCAGCTCCAGGGAAGCGGAGACGCGCTCCTCGACCCTTTTACGCATCCCGTTGTGCGTCGCATTCATGGTCACATCGCCTCCTTCAGAGTTTTTCCGAGCCGACCGCGGCGGGCCAGTCGCCGGTGCGGCGGATGGTCCCGCCAATTGCGCACCATCGTATAAAATCCCCGGTAGAACCGTACGATGATTTGGCGGATTCCGCGCAGCGCGCGGTCGTCCATGCCGACGACGAGGTCCGGTTGAAACCAGATCGTCTCGTCTTCGCCGACGGCGAAAGACAGGTGCATGTCGTCGTGGACCAGGGTGTCGCTGAAGTCGACGTCCTCGCGCACCCTCGCCCACCAGTCCGCGCGGATGGAGCAGTTGGTGCCGTAGAGGGGGTGGTGGCCCAGCGCGGAGCCGACTGAGGCCCGGTAGGCGCCCAGGTAGGCGGAGCTGGCGAAGTCTCCGGCCGGGCCGTCGAGGTCGAAGCGGGCGGAGCCGGTGACGCCGACGACGCGGCGACCCGGCGAGGAGTCGGCGGCCTGCCAGACGTCCTGCAGTTTCTGCAGGTAATCGGGCTCGACGTGGACGTCGGCGTCGACGCGGACGAAGACGTCGCTGACGGCGGCGTCGAATCCTGCTTTGGTCGCCCAGGTGATGCCTTCGCGCGGCTCGTCGACCACGCGCGCCCCGTGCCGTAATGCGACCTGCCGGGTGTGGTCGGTGCTGGCGTTGTCGACGACGATGATCTCGTCGGCGGGGCGCAGTTGGGCGGCGAAACTGGCCAGACACCGGTCCAGCAGTTCGGCGTCGTTGCGGCACGGGATGACGACGCTGAAGGTGGGGCCGTCGGTGCGGGCGGAATGGTGGGTCATGTCGTGCCGTCCCGTCGTGTGGTCGTGCAGTGGGCGTAGAAGAGCAAGGTGAGTGGGGCGCTTTCGTTCGGGCGGGAGGGGTTTAGGGCTCCTGGGTCATCAACTTAGTTAGCCAGGCTAATTAAATTCTGTCCAGCTCGCCGGATATTCACCGTGGGGCGGGGGTAGCCCCTCCCCGACCCGCTTCCCGTTTTGCGACTGCCCAGCTTTTCGCACCGCCAGCCAGCCCCATTTTTCATTGTTTTTGTGTAGGAAATATCTAGCCAGACACGGGGGTAACCGAACCGACCCAAGCTGGGACGCTCGTCCACCTAGCGCCTATTTCTCAGTAAAACACTGTGTAGGCTCAAACCCCACGCGGAGCCGGATTCTGTCGCCCCGCAGTGTCCCATTCTTTTCCGAAAGGCCTTTGACATGCGTACATTCACTAAAATCGCCGCCGCCGCTTTCGCGGCGGCGTTGCTTCCCGCCACCCTCACCGCCGGCGCCCAAGACCTGACCGACGGTGGCCGCGCCTCCAGCATTTCCGCGGACGTCCTTCCCGCCGGCTCCAGCTTCGGCCCCGAGCTGTCCCAGGTCGACTACGTGGATCCGAAACGGTACGTGGGCGACTGGTACCAGGTGGCGGCCGTGCCGCAGCCCTACACCCTGCAGTGCACCAACGACACCACCGCCGAATACGAGCTGATCGACGAGACCACCCTGTCCGTCATCAACTCCTGCGGGTCCCAGATCAGCTCCGACTCCGTGATCGAGGGCACCGCCACCATCCGAGACACCGACACCAACGCCTCTCTGCGGGTGAACTTCCCCGGCGTCCCCTTCCAAAACGAGGACGGCCCGGTCAACTACCGGATCACCTACCTCGCCGACGACTACTCCCTGGCCATCGTGGGCGACCCGCAACGTCGTTCCGGATTCGTCCTCAGCCGCACCCCGGCGCTCGACGCCGAGCAGTGGAACCTGGTGGAGGCCACCGTCTCCGACCGCGGGTACTGGTCCTGCTCCTTCCTGACCACCCCGATGCAGGACGGCCGCCAGGACATCACCCCGCTCTGCCTGCTGTAAGCGACTCTCCCGGCCCCCGGCGTGCGGCCGCGAGAATGTTGCGTGCCATCACCGGGAACACAAAGGCGTGGAAGGGCGCCACCGACCACCAGTACAGCCGGCCGACGAGTCCGGTCGGAGCGTACACCGCTCGCTGCGTGTAGGTGCAGCCCTGCTCCTTTTCCTCCACTTCGAGTGACAGCCAGGCGCGCCCGTCGACTTTCATCTCGGCTGCGAGCACCAGCCGATGCGGGCGGTCGAGCTCGGCCACCCGCCACCAGTCGACCCGGTCCCCGGCGGACAGGCGGTGCGGGTCGCGGCGCCCACCTAGTCCGGGGCCGCCGATGAGCTTGTCCAGCACTCCGCGGATCCGCCACAGCGCCGGCGCGGAATACCAGCCGTTGGCGCCGCCGATGCCTTCGATGACCTGCCACACCTTCTCGGCGGGCAGGTCG
>CALZCR010000305.1 GCA_945631445.1 uncultured Corynebacterium sp.
TGGTCGGCTCCTGGATCGCGTTGGTCATGTACGCGGTCTCCGCGGCCGCGATGAAGTACGGCCCGCTCGCCGGCTTCGACTCCTGGATGAAGTCCTGGGACACCGGCCTGACCACCGTGCCGGAAGCCCTCGGGGTCTCCCCGTGGTGGTTCGCGATCGCCATCGCCCTGGTCACCGCCGCCCTGGCACGTCACTTCCTGCTCAAGGACGCCGCGAAGCCGAAGGTCACCCTGAACCAGCCGTGGTACAAGAAGCCGCTGCACATGTACACCGCCGGCGCGATCATCGGCGTCATCGGCGTCATCGCCTGGCCGCTGTCCGCCGCCACCGGCCGCAACAGCGGCCTGGGCATCACCACCCCGACCGCGGACACCCTGACCTACGCCACCACCGCCGATCCGGCGCGCCTGAACTGGGGCACCCTGCTGGTCCTCGGCCTGCTGATCGGCTCCTTCGTCGCGGCCAAGGCCACCGGCGAATTCCGCGTCCGCGTCCCGGACGCCAAGACCAGCGTGCGCTCCGTCTGGGGCGGGCTGATGATGGGCGTCGGCGCCTCCCTGGCCGGCGGCTGCACCGTGGGCAACGGCATGGTCGAGACCTCCCTGTTCAGCTTCAAGGGCTGGATCGCCATGCTCTTCATCTTCCTGGGCGTCGGCCTGGGCGCGAAGCTGTGGATCAAGCCGAAGTCCGGCGCCGCCACGCCGAACACCGGCGCGACCGGCACTTACTCCACCCCGGATTCCTTGGACCACGGCGCCCCCGCCAACCCGGTCGACCCGATCACCGCGCCGACCGGCTTCACCGGCTCGGGCAACGTGGCGGTGGCCACCGGCCTGATCTCCCTGGCCCCGCGGCCCACGGTCTCCGAGAAGGTGCGCCAGCTCTCCGAGGGCCGCTACGCGCTGGACACCATGGGCGCGGTCTGCCCGTTCCCCCTGGTCGAAGCCAAGGACGTCATGAAGACCCTGTCCCCGGGCGAAGAACTGGTCATCGCATTCGACTGCACCCAGGCCACCGACTCCATCCCGCAGTGGGCGGCCGACGACGGGCACAGCGTGAGCGATTTCCGTCAGAACGGCGACGCCGGCTGGGAAGTCACCCTGGTCAAGGGCGGCTAACGCGCCTCGACCCGCACGATCATCTCCAGCGTGTTGATTTCCCCGGGGGTCAACAGCGTGCCCTTCTGGTCGGACCCCAGCAGGGCGGGCTCCACGCACACGAACTTGTCCCACTCCCGCGCGCCGATGTCCGGCATGGCGTCGGCCTTGCGCTCCCCCGGGTTCCAGATCACCGTCGAGTCCGCGCCCTGCGAACTCACGGTGATCACCCTTTTCTCGTCCACGATCCGCACCTCCGGGGCACCCGCCACGATCTGGTCGACCAACCCGTCGAAGGTGACTTCTTCCGGCAGGGTGATCTCCTCGCCGGAGGTGCGGTCGACGCCGCGCAAGGCGCCCAGCCCCTCCAGGTGGATCTCCTCGACGTCGCTGACCGCGAAGTACGGGTGATACGCCAGTTGCACGCGGCGAGACTCGCCGGTGGTGTTGGTGGTGCTCAGCCGAAAACGCAGGCTGTTGCCCAATTCCCCGACGTCTAGCCGCAGGCTGATGCCGTCCTCGGCATATTCGCCGGAGAAACCGACGTCGGTCTTGGCGACGTCCCAGCGGCGCCGGCGCGCCCACCCGTGCTGCTGATCACCCAGAAACTGGGCGAACCAGGGCGCGACGATCGGCACTCCGCCGCGGATCGCCTCGCCCTCACCGAAGTCACTGGTAGAAGAAACATAGAAGAGGTCGCCGAGCGGGGTCTGCGCAGAGGTGACGTGCGCTCCGTTTGCGTGGATGGTCAAGTTCCGGTTCTTCAGCATGTGGCCCAAACTACCCCTGCGCCATGATTTTCGCGCAGGAGAAAGAGGGGGCGTTCATGCCGGGGTACCATATGCGCATCCCCCTCAGGGGCCTCATCCTTCGGCCCGCGCACTGAGGGAGGCTTCAGGGCATCCATCCCGGAGCGCGGATCCACTTTCACCGTGTCATGTTTGTAAAGGACTGCCTCATGCCCACCTCTCATGTCGTCGACCCGCAGAAGACCGGGTACTGGGAGGACGCCCAGAAGAAAGAAGACCGCTCCGCGCTGATCACGGTGACGGTCTTCCCGCTGTTCATCCTGGCGGGCGCCGCCGTCGCCTACTTCTTCCCGCAACCGTTCCTGCCGCTGAGCGAATACATCACGTACTTCCTGATGATCATCATGTTCGCCATGGGGCTGACGTTGACGATCCCCGATTTCACCGAGGTGCTCCGCCGCCCCGGCCCGATCGTGCTGGGTGTGATCCTGCAGTACACGATCATGCCGCTCGGCGCGGTGTTCGTCGCCTGGGCGCTGGACCTCAACGCCGCGCTGGCCGTCGGCCTGCTCATGCTGGGCACCGTCCCCGGCGGCACCTCCTCCAACGTCATCGCCTACCTGGCCAAGGGCGACGTCGCCCTGTCGGTGACCATGACGAGCGTGTCCACGGTGCTCTCGCCGATCGTCACCCCGGCGCTGATGTTGCTGCTGGCCGACGCCCGCACCGACATCGACGCCGCGGGCATGGCCTGGTCGCTGATGCAGACCGTCCTGCTGCCGGTCCTCGGCGGCCTGGTCATCCGCTATTTCTTCAGCTCGCTGGTGGAGAAGGTCACCGCCGTCCTGCCGCTGATCTCGATCCTGGGCATCGGGGGAGTCGTGTTCCCCACCGTCGCCGCCAGCCGCGATTTGATCGCCACCGTCGGCCTGCTCGCCGTCGGCGCCGTTTTGCTGCACAACCTCATCGGCTACGTGCTGGGATATCTCGCCGGCATGGGTTTCCGGCTCGACAACCGCGCCAACCGCACCATGTCCGTGGAGGTCAGCACCCAGTCCGCGGGCCTGGCCTCCGGCATGGCGGGCAAGTTCTTCAGCCCGGAGGCGGCCCTGCCCGGAGCCATCGCGGCGGTGCTGCACAACATCACCGGAGCGATCTACGCGGCGATCATGCGCAATATTCCACTCGAGAAGAAGCGTCGGGTACGGTAAGTGGCATGCAGGCTCCTGATTCCCGCGAACAC
>CALZCR010000306.1 GCA_945631445.1 uncultured Corynebacterium sp.
CCGCCGCCCACCACAACCCCCGGGTGTGGGCAGCCTGCGCCATCCACCCGACCCGCGCCCACGAACTCGACGACGCCGCCCGCACCCGCGTGCGCGAACTCGTCGCAGACCCGCGCTGCGTCGCAGTCGGCGAAACCGGCGTCGACACCTACTGGCTGCAGCACGACCCCGACCGCACCGCCCCGCTGGACGTCCAGGAAGAAGCCCTGCGGTGGCACATCGACTTGGCCGTGGAAACCGGCAAGACCCTGATGCTGCACAACCGCGAAGGCGACGAGGACCTCATGCGCATCCTCGCCGACGCCCCGCAACCGCGCCGGGTGATCCTGCACTGCTTCTCTTCTCCGCTGGAGGTGGCGCGGGAAGCGATCGAGCGGGGCTACGTGCTCAGCTTCGCGGGCAACGTCACTTTCAAACGCAACGACCAGCTGCGCCAGGCCGCCGCGGAGGCCCCGGCCGGGCAGCTGCTCATCGAGACGGACGCGCCGTACATGACCCCGGAGCCGTTCCGCGGGTCCCGCAACGAGCCCTCCTTGATCGGCCACACGGCCCTGCGCGTGGCGGAGGCGCGCGGAATGGACGTCCACGATCTGGCCGCCGAGGTCTCCGCGACCTTCGACGAGGTCTTCGCCCTCGACTAGAAAGTGGGGAAATTCACAGGTCGACGAGCGGGTCGGGGTATGCGCGCCTGTTGCACTGGCGGTTGCAGGTTTGTTACCTTATCGTGACGTAATGACAATGCGGACGCAGTTCTGCGCACCGCCCACCGCACAGCGCGCCGGGATTTCCCTGAGCCCGGCCGACCGAGTGAAACACGAGACGTAGAAACTCCCATGGCACGCACCTCCTCGCAGATCCAGAGCATCAACGGCCCGAAGAAGACCACCGCGCGCATCGTCGCTGGCGGCGCCGCCGGCGTCATGGCCCTCGGCGGAGTGGTGGCCCTCGGCGCCCAGAAGGACGTCCTCGTCGACGTCAACGGCGAAGAGATCTCCCTGCGCACGTACGCCGCCGACGTCGCCGGTGCCCTCGAGGCGGCTGGCGTCACCGTCGCGGACGAGGACCTCGTTTACCCGGCGCCCTCCGAGGCCGTCTCCGACGACGAGACCATCACCGTGCGCACCTCCAAGCCGGTCGCCGTGATCGTCGACGGCAACGAGCAGACCCTCAACTCCACCGCCGGTACCGTCGCCGAACTGCTGGGAACCATTCCGGGCGTCACCCCGGCCGCCGACATCGCCGTCGCGGCCGACGCCCCCGTCACCGAGGGCATGACCCTGGACGTGACTACCCCGAAGATCATCGCGATCAACGACGGCGGCCACGTCACTTACACGTCCATCGCGAAGAAGACCGTCGCAGACGTGCTGACTTCGCGCGGCGTCACCGTCGACTCCGATGACCGGGTCAGCCCGTCGTTGGACTCCGTCATCGGGGAAGGCACCGAGATCGTCATCGACCGGGTCAACGTCGCCGAGACCACTGAGCGCGCCGAATTCGACGCTGACCCCGTCTACGTCGAGGACCCTGAAGCGGAGCAGGGCTCCGAGCGGGTCGTCGAGGAGGGGGAATCCGGCGTCCGGAACCTCATCCAGCGGGTAGTCACCGTCAACGGCGTGGAGGAATCCCGGGAGACCCTGGAAGCCGTCGAGGCGAAGGCCGCGACCCCCGCCAAGATCGCCCGCGGCACCAAGGCGCCGGAAACTCCGGCGGCCGAGGAGGCCCCGGCCCCGGCTCCGGCACCCGCGGCCCGTGCCGCTGCCGGCGCAGCGGCCCCGTCCGTCGCCGGCGGGTCCGTGTGGGACGCGTTGGCGCAGTGCGAGTCGAACGGCAACTGGTCCATCAACACCGGCAACGGCTACCACGGCGGTCTGCAGTTCTCCGCGTCGACCTGGGCCGCCTACGGCGGCACGCAGTACGCGCCGACCGCAGACCAGGCCTCGCGCGAGCAGCAGATCGCCATCGCGCAGAAGACTCAGGCAGGGCAGGGCTGGGGCGCCTGGCCCGCCTGCACATCGAAGCTCGGCATCCGCTAAAAATTGGCGTGACCGCATGAGAACCGGTTGACCTGCGGGTCTGCCGGCTCCTTTCTTTCTCGTTACCCTGGGGCCCGTACCCGAACAAAACGCAAGAAGAAAGGACGACATCATGGCCGACCTCACAGGCAAGAACGTCGCAGTCATCGCCACCCACGGATTCGAGGACTCGGAGTTGAGCAGCCCCGTGGAAGCCGTCAAGGAAGCCGGCGCCACGGTTAGTGTCCTGTCCACCGAAACCGGCGCCCCCATCGAGGGCAAGAACGGCACCAAGGTCGACGTAGACCTCGCGACCGCTGACGCCGATCCGGCGAAGTTCGACGCCCTGATCCTCCCGGGCGGGACCGGCAACGCCGACAAGATCCGCATGGACGCCGACGCGGTGTCCTTCGTCAAGGCCCACGTCCAGGCCGGTAAGCCGGTCGGCGTCATCTGCCACGGCGCCTGGATCCTGACCGACGCCGACGTGCTCAAGGGACGCACCTTGACTTCTTACCCGTCCCTGAAGACCGACCTGCGCAACGCGGGCGCCACCTGGGTGGACGAAGAGGTCCGCACCGACAACGGGTTGGTCTCCTCCCGCACCCCGGACGATCTGCCGGCCTTCAACGCCAAGATCGTCGAGGAGTTCGCGGAGGGCACGCACTAACTTAAGTTCCCGGAACGGGTAGGTTAAGTGGTCATGAGCACCACCGCCGCCGACTTACTCGGCCCAGCCGAGATCCGTCAGCTCGCCGCCAAGCTCGGCGTGACCCCGACGAAGAAGCTGGGACAGAACTTCGTCCACGACCCCAACACCGTCCGACGCATCATCGCCGCCGCTGATATCAGCAGCGGCGATCACGTCGTCGAGATCGGCCCCGGCCTCGGTTCGCTGACCCTGGGCTTGCTGGACACCGCGGGCGCAGTCACCGCCGTGGAGATCGACAAACGTCTCGCCGCCGAACTGCCCGCCACCGCCCAGTGGCGCGCTCCGGCCGTCGCGGACCGGCTGAGCGTGGTGACCCAGGACGCCATGCAGGTCACCGCCGAGGACGTCGCCGCG